>DASUDL010000036.1:0-3950 GCA_036275615.1 Solimonas sp. | reverse complement strand
TCCGCAGTCAGAAAACCCCGCCACTGGCGGGGTTTTCTTTTGGCAGGCAGCTCAGCGCCTTGGACGGTTCTTGCAGATCGCGGAGAGGAGCGCCAAGGAGTGGCGGGTGCATCGCGGGGCCGGGCGCCGCCGCGGTATCGAGCGAGCGACCGGCGGTCGCGCGGTCTTGCGCCCCAGTGAGAGGTGATGGCCGGCTGACGCCGGACCGAGCAAGCTGCGCCCCGGCCGCGCAGGCGGCGGATCGGCCGATGGATCGGGGAGTGGTGCCGAAGAAAACTCGGAATCGACGACGTTGCGGCAGCAGCGTCGAGCGCGTGCCTTCAGGCACGCAGCCCTGGGCCTTAGCGAGGGGTGCGGGCCGGCGCAAAGCCGATCCGAACAACCTGCGATCCGACCGCGCGGGCGGTGGATCGACAGGTGGATCGGGGAGTGGTGCCGAAAACAGGAATCGACGATGGCGCGCAGCGGCATCGAGCGAGCGACCGGAAGGTCGCGTAGCCCTGAGCGTCGGCGAAGGGTGAGGGCCGGCGGACGCCGGTCCGAACAACCTGCGACCCGGCCGCGTGTGCGGTGGATCAACAGGTGGATCGGGGAGATGGTGCCGAAAACAGGAATCGAACCTGCGACCTACTGATTACGAATCAGTCGCTCTACCGACTGAGCTATTTCGGCGCTCGCGGGCCGCGAATTATAGGGGGCGATGCCGGGCGCCACAATCGGCAATTTCACGCCGGGGCGCAAATGGCGGAGCGGGAGGCTTTCCCCTCTGGGCCGGGCACTGCCGCAGCTTCGAATCCCTGCCTCGTCGTCGATCCAGCACCAACGAAAAAGCCCCATTCAGGGGCTGTTGTCATTGGTGTGGCGGAGAGGGAGGGATTCGAACCCCCGGAACCTTTCGGTTCAGCGGTTTTCAAGACCGCCGCAATCGACCACTCTGCCACCTCTCCTCCGGAAACCCGGGGTCCGGCGGATCCCGAAGGGGGCGCGGACCGCGGCGATTGTAAGCGAATCCCCCGCGCAAATGGCTGATTTCACGCGGCCAATCCTCTAAAATCGCCCCCCTTGGGCCGGGTCAGCCGGCACCGAACGACCACTTGCGGAGCTTAGGATTCATGAACGAGAAGGTACTGCACGACACTGCGCTGGCCATGGTGGCACCGGGCAAGGGCATCCTCGCGGCCGATGAGAGCACCGGCACCATCCAGAAGCGTTTCGACAGCATCAAGGTCGAGAACACGGAAGCGCATCGCCAGGCCTATCGCGACATGCTGTTCACGACGCCGGGCTTCGAGCAGCACACCTCGGGCGTGATCCTCTTCGAGGAAACCCTGTTCCAGAAGGGCCTCGACGGTACGCCGTTCCCCAAGCTCCTGGAGTCCAAGGGCGTGATTCCGGGCATCAAGGTGGACAAGGGTGCCAAGGACCTGGCCGGCGCGCCGGGCGAAACCGTTACCGAAGGTCTCGACGGCCTGCGCGAGCGCCTCGTGAAGTACCGTGAGGCGGGTGCCCGCTTCGCCAAGTGGCGCGCGGTCATCACCATCGGCAACGGCATTCCCTCCGACTACTGCATCCACACCAACGCCCACGCGCTGGCCCGCTACGCCGCGCTGTGCCAGGAAGCCGGCATCGTGCCGATCGTCGAGCCGGAAGTCCTGATGGATGCGGACAACACGATCGAGGTTTGCGAGGACGTCACCAACCGCACGCTGGCTGCAACCTTCGCCGAGCTGGGCCGCCAGAAGGTGCTGCTCGAAGGCATGATCCTGAAACCCAACATGGTCATCGCCGGCAAGAAGTGTCCGGTGCAGGCCAGCCGCGAGGCCGTGGCCGCGGCCACGCTGCGTACGCTGAAGCGCCATGTGCCGGGAGCCGTGCCGGGCATCGCCTTCCTGTCCGGCGGCCAGTCGGACGAGGATGCCACCGCGCACCTGGACATCATGAACAAGATGGGTCCGAACCCCTGGAAGCTGACCTTCTCGTACGGCCGCGCCCTGCAGGCCGCCGCGCTGAAGGCCTGGGGCGGAAAGAACGTCGACGCCGGCAAGAAGGCGCACCTGCACCGCGCCAAGATGAACGGCCTCGCCGCGCTCGGCCAGTGGGCGGCCGGCCTGGAAAAGGCCGCCTGATCCTGCCGAAGCCGTTGCACGAGCCGCTCGCGGGTGTCCCGCGAGCGGCTTTTTCATGTCCGGGAGAAGGTCCATGAAGGCTGCCCAGTACGACCGCTACGGCGGGCCGGAGGTCATCACGATCCGCGAGGTGCCGCTGCCGGCGCCGGGGCCTGGGCAGCTGCGGGTGCGGGTCGGGGCCTGCGCCCTGAACCCCAAGGATGCGCTGACGCGCTCCGGCCGGTTTGCGACCCTGGCCGGGCCGCGGTTCCCGAAAGGGCTCTGCTACGACTACGCCGGGACCGTCGACGCGGTGGGCGAGGGCGTCACTGATGTGGCGCCCGGCCAGCGCGTCTTCGGCATGCTCAACGGGTGGGAGGCGCGCGCGGCGGCGGAGTATCTCCTCGTCGATGCCCCCGAGTGGGCCCCCGTTCCCGCCGGTCTTTCCGACGCCGAGGCCGCCAGCCTGCCCCTGGCAGCCCAGACGGCGCTGCAGGCGCTGCGCGACCTGGGCGGCGTGGGCCCCGGTTCTCGGGTGGCGATCCACGGCGCCTCGGGCGGGGTCGGCACCTTGGCGGTGCAGATCGCCAAGGCCCTGGGGGCCGAGGTCACGGCCCTGTGCGGCGCCGACAGCGCCGACCTGGTGCGCGGCCTGGGTGCCGATACCGCCGTGGATTACCGGCAGACTGCGCCGGCGTCGCTACCCGGGCACTACGACTGCTTCTTTGACGTGTTCGGCAATCAGTCCCTGGCGGCAGTACGCGCCCGGCTGAGCCGCCGAGGGCGCTATGTCAGCACGGTGCCGTCGGCGCGCAACGTCAGGACGCATGTGCTGACCCGCTTCTGGCCGGGCCGTCGCGGCCTGCTGGTGGTCGTGAAGTCGAAGCGGTCGGACCTGGACCAGCTGTCCCGCTGGGTGGAGGCGGGGCAGCTGCGGCCGGTCATCGCCCAGCGCTTGCCGCTGACGGCCATGGCCGAGGCGCATCGCCTGATCCAGGGCAAGCGTACGCACGGCAAGATCGTCCTGGAGCCCTGAGCGGGCCTGGCGCCGCTCAGCCGGCGGCTGCGTCCAGCATTGAGAGGGCCTGTCGCTCGCTCCAGCAGTCGAGGGCCAGGTTGTCGATGAAGCCGCAGTGGCCGCCGTGGACCGGCGCCAGCAGGTGTCGCAGGTTGCCGTGCGCGCGCAGCGGGCGGAAATCCTCGTAGGGCACGACCGGATCGTCCTGGGCGGTGATGATGGCCAGCGGCGTCGGCGACTGCTCCAGCATCTCGCGCGTGAGGGTGTAGGCCGCGAAATAGGCCTCCAGGGTGTCGTACTCGGTGTGCTCCGCGACGAAGCGATGGGTCACGTCATGCAGGCGGCGCGGCTGGACCAGGCTGTCGAGCGACAGGTCCGGGAACGCCCGCTGCTTGGCAGCCACGGTCTTGCGCCACTTGTCCGCGAAGTACAGGCGGAACAGCAGCGGCCCCTCGTCGATGGCGCGCACGGTGGCCGCCGGGTGGATCGCAGGGCAGATACCCAGCGCGAGCCTCGGGTGCACGCCGGCCGGCGGGCCGTACAGGCCCACGCGCAGGGCAAAGTTGCCGCCCAGGGAGAAACCGATCACGAACAGGGGCTGGACCGGGTCAAGCGTCTGCACGGTGCGCACCGCGCCGATCACCTCGCGGATGCGCGCCGAGTGGAACAGCTCGCGATTCAGGTGATGGCTGCCGCCATGGTCGCGCAGGTTCAGGCGAAACACGTTGTAGCCCGCGGCGTAGCAGGCGCAGGCCATCGAGTAGAGGTAGGCGGAGTCGTGGCTGCCTTCCCAGCCGTGGATGAGCACGACCAGCCCGCGCGGAGCC
>DASUDL010000035.1:0-21739 GCA_036275615.1 Solimonas sp. | reverse complement strand
CGCCCCCAGCATGAGCCACGACCTCCAACTCGATACCCAGGGGCGCCTGCGCCACCTCCTGACCCTGGAAGGCCTGAGCCCTGAGTTGCTGACCGAGATCCTCGACACGGCGGAGGACCTCGAACAGCGGCAGCGTGCCGGCGACAAGAAGCTGCCCCTGCTGTCGGGCCGCACGGTGGTCAATCTCTTCTTCGAACCCTCGACCCGCACGCGCACGACCTTCGAGGTTGCCGCGCAGCGCCTGTCGGCGGACGTGCTGAACCTGCAGATCTCGGCCTCGAGCACGTCCAAGGGCGAGACCCTGTTCGACACGCTGAAGACCCTGGAGGCGATGCAGGCGGACATGTTCGTGATCCGCCACGAGTCCTCGGGTGCCGCGCACTTCTTCGCCCAGCACGCCGCACCGGGGGTCGCGATCCTCAACGCGGGAGACGGCCGCCACGCCCACCCGACCCAGGGCCTGCTCGACCTGTACACGATCCGCCGCTACAAGGGCGATATCCGCCAGCTCAAGGTGGCGATCGTCGGCGACGTGCTCCACTCGCGCGTCGCGCGCTCCGACATCCATGGCCTGCGCACGCTGGGCGCCAGGGAAATCCGCGTGGTCGCCCCACCCACCCTGGTGCCCGCTGGCATCGAGCAGATGGGCGTGAAGGTCTTCCACCAGCTGGATGCGGGACTCGAGGGCGTCGATGTCGTGATCCTGCTGCGGCTGCAGAAGGAACGCATGATGGGCGCCTTCCTGCCCTCGCTGGGCGAGTTCCACCGCGACTACGGCCTGACCCAGGCCCGGGTCGACCGCCTGAAGCCGGAGGCCGTCATCATGCACCCCGGTCCGATCAACCGCGGCGTGGAGATCGAGGGCGACATCGCCTACGGTCCGCGCTCGCTGATCCTGCAGCAGGTGCAGCACGGCATCGCCGTGCGCATGGCGGTGATGGCCATGATCCTCGGGGCCCAGCACCCCGCCCCCCGCCGCAAGGGGAGGCGTGCATGAGCCGGTCCGTGACCCGCGAGTGGTCTGCCAGCGGCCGCGCCCGCTCGGCGCCGCCCTCACCCCCTGAGTCGCTGCTGATCAGCGGCGCCCGCATCCTGGATCCCTGCAGCGGTTTCGACGGCACGGGCCACCTCGGTATCCGCGGCGGCCGCATCGTCGCCCTGTCCAAGGCCAGGCCCAAGGAAAGCTACGACGCCCAGGTGGACGGCAAGGGCCTGTGGCTGCTGCCGGGACTGGTCGATCTCTGCGCCCGCTTCCGCGAACCGGGCCAGACCCACAAGGCCAGCTTTGCCAGCGAGACCGCGGCGGCGCAGGCCGGCGGCATCACCACGGTGCTGCTGCCCCCCGACACCCAACCGGCCATCGACAGCCCGGCCATGCTGCAGCGGGTGCTGCGCATCGCCCGTCAGACCGGAGGCCTCGACGTCCGCGTGCTGGGCGCGCTCACCCGCGGCCTGGCCGGCGAGGCCCTCGCCGAGTTGTCGGCGCTCAAGACCGCCGGAGCCGCCGGCGTCGGCAACGGCCTCAACGGCCTGCGCGACGCCCTGGTGGCGCGCCGGGCCCTGGAATACGCGCACGGCCTGGACCTCACCGTCCATGTCTTCGCCCAGGATGCGGCCCTGGCGGCCGGCGGCTGCGCCCACGAGGGCCCGGTGGCGACGCGCCTGGGGCTGGCGCCCATCCCCGTGGCCGCCGAGGTGGCTGCGATCCGGCACTGGATCTCGCTGGTCGAGGACACCGGGGCCCGTGTGCACTTCTGCCGCCTGTCGACCGCGCGCGGTGCCGAGCTGGTGGCCATGGCCCGGCAGCGCGGCCTGCGCATCAGCGCCGACGTGGCCGCCCATCAGCTGTTCCTGGCTGACACCGACCTGACCGGCTTCAACGCCCAGTGTCACGTGCTGCCGCCCCTGCGCTCGGCCGAGGACCGTCAGGCCCTGAGGGCCGCGGTGGCTGACGGCACGATCGGCGCCATCTGCTCCGACCACCAGCCGCACGAGGCCGACGCCAAGATCAACCCGTTCCCGCAGACCGAGCCGGGCATCTCTGCCCTGGAGACCCTCCTGCCGCTGTCCCTGAGGCTGGTCCATGAGGGCCTGCTGTCGCCCCTGGACCTCGCGGACCGCCTGAGCGCCGGGCCGGCACGGCTGGCCGCCATCGAGGCCGGCCGCCTGGCGGTCGGGACCCCGGCACATCTGGTGCTCGTCGAGCCCGACATCCCGTGGACCCTCCGCCCCGAGCGGCTGCTCAGCCGCGGCCGCAACACGCCCTTCGCGGGCACCGATTTCCGCGGCCAGGCTGTTCGGACCTTCCACGCGGGCATCGAGGTGTTCCGCCGCGGCAGCTGAGAGCCAACCCCGGCGGCTTTGCCGCAGGCTCGGCCAGCTTGGTATAAAGTCGTGAACTTTCAGCTTCAGGGCCTTGAAGCCCAACGAGGAAACCTATGGCACGCGTGATGATCGTGGACGACTCTCCGACCGATGTGCAGAACCTGAAGGGGATTCTGACCAAGGCCGGCCACAGCGTCGTCGAGGCCACATCCGGCCAGGACGCGCTGGAACGCGTGAAGAGCGAGAAGCCCGATGTGGTGATCATGGACGTGGTGATGCCGGGGGTGAACGGCTTCCAGGCGACCCGCACCCTGTCGAAGGATCCGGCCACGGCCCATATCCCGGTCATCGTCGTCAGCAGCAAGAATCAGGAAACCGATCGCGTCTGGGCCCTGCGTCAGGGTGCACGCGAGTACATGGTCAAGCCGGTCAAGGAAGCCGACCTGCTCGGCAAGATCAAAACGCTGCTCGGCGCCTGAACGACCGAAGCGACGCTTGAAGCCCTGGGGGAGTCATGGCTGACAAAAAGGTTCGCGGCACCCGCCGCGAGTTCGCGCTGCTCATCATCTCGCTGCTGCTGATCGGCGTCTCTGTCGCCGGCCTGGTGTATATCCAGCGCATCGAGAACCGCGACGACACCTGGGAAGAGCTCGCACGCTCCATCTCGGACGACGTGGTGGAGGTCGTGAAGGTCGGCGAGGAAGCCAACCGTGGCGTCACGCCGGACTTCCTGACCCTCTCCTCGCGCGCCGAGGATCTGGGCGCCACCATCAAGGCCCTGGCCGAGGGCGACGCCGATGCCGGCATCGTCGCGGCCCCCGGCTCCGTGCAGGAAGAGGTCGCCGCCGTCGCCGCCGCCTGGAGCGAGATGCGCACCACGGTCGACACCGTGCTGGCCGGCGAACAGCAGTTCCGGCGCATGGCCACGAACGCGGCAACGATCGTCTCGACGATCCACGCCGAGGGCGACGAGCAGCGCGGCAAGGACCTGTTCGGCGCCTATGAGCGCATCGCCGAGAGTCTCGGCAGCCGCGGCGGCCAGAACCCCGCCATCGGCCAGCTCACGCGCCTCGAACGCATTTCCGGTGGTGCCAAGAACGTGATCGGCGCCGGCCGTGATGCGCAGGCCACGGTCACGGCCCTGGATGGCGAGCTGGGCGACTTTGCCGCCGCCAACGACCGCCTGCTGGCGGACGGCGGCGTGGCCGCCCTGGTCAAGACTGCCAGCGAGCTCTACAGCCCCATCGCCCAGCTTCGCCCCCAGCTGGTCGAGGATGCGGCGGCCGTGGACAAGCTGCAGACGGCCGCCGGCCAGCTGCAGGGCGCAGCCGCCAACGTGATCGCGACCGCCAAGGCCCTCGAGCAGCGCTTCATCGATACCCGCGAGCGCCAGGACAAGCTGCCGGTGGTGTTCACCGCCCTGCTGGTCATCGCGGCCGTCCTGCTCGGCGTGTTCGTGGTGCTGTTCCTGCGCAGCCAGCGCCGCCGCATCGAGGTCGCGGAAGACCGCGACGCCCGTCAGCAGCAGGCCATTCTCTCGCTGCTGGACGAAATCACGAACCTGGCCGACGGCGACCTGACCGTGGACGTGACGGTCACCGAGGACTTCACCGGCGCGATCGCGGACTCCATCAACTACACGGTTGCGAACATGCGCAACCTGGTCGGTACGATCACCAGCACCTCGACGGAAATCGCCAGCGCGGCCTCGAACACGCAGCAGACCGCCCTACGAATGAGCGAGGCCTCGGAACGCCAGGCGCGCGAGATCACGGCCGTGACCACGGTCATCGGCTCCACCTCGCAGTCGATGCAGCAGGTGGCCGCCAGCGCCGAGAAGCTGGCCCAGCAGGCCCAGTCCTCGGTGGAAATCGCCCACAGCGGTGCCGAGACCGTGAACCGCACCATCATGGGGATGAGCAACCTGCGCGAGCAGATCCAGGACACCTCCAAGCGCATCAAGCGCCTGGGCGAGTCCTCGCAGGAAATCGGCAACATCATCGAGTTCATCAACGACATCGCCGAGCAGACCAACACCCTGGCCCTGAACGCCTCCATCCAGGCGGCCATGGCCGGTGAAGCCGGCCGCGGCTTCGCGGTGGTTGCCGACGAAGTCCAGCGCCTCGCCGAACGCGCCGCCAACGCCACGCGCCAGATCGAAAACCTGGTCAAGACGATTCAGGCCGACACCAACGAGGCCATCATCTCGATGGAACGCTCCACCCAGAACGTGGTGGTCGGCGCGAAGAGCGCCGAGGAAGCCGGCCAGGCCCTGACCAAGGTCGAGAACTCCTCGCAGGAGCTCGCCAAGCTGATCACCGAGATCTCCTCCTCGGCACGCAACCAGTCGGCACAAGCGACGAAGATCGCCGGCACCATGCAGGTCATCCGCGACATCGCCGTGCAGACCTCCGGCTCGGCCAGCCAGACGGCCCAGGCGGTCGGCGAGCTGACCAACCTGTCGGAAAAGCTGCGCGAGTCGGTCGCCGGCTTCAAGCTGCCAGAGGAGAATGTGGCGTAAATCGCCGCATTTTCCCGCCTGAGGTCAAAAACCCCGGCCAAGTCCGGGGTTTTTCATGCCCGGACACCCACAGTCCGTCCGCCGGTGCAAGCGTCGGTTTGCTTGCGCCGGACAGCCCCCGTCCTTACCATTTGCACCCCTCTTGCGGCCCTCCGGGGCGCCGCCGGACGACCCGATTCTTTGCACTCTTGAGGAACCGCATGAGCTTCCAGGCCGATCTCGAAAAACTCTTTGGACTTAAGACGGTTACGTACAAGTACAACCTGTCCAAGGCCGAGCTCTTCCACGAGGCCATCGCCAACGACAAGGGCCGCGTCCGTCGCGGCGGTCCGTCCAACGAGCAGAAGGCCTTCCCGACCAAGCTGGGCGTCAACGGCCCCCTGGTCTACTACACCGACCCGGACTGCACCGGCCGCCGCACCAAGGACACCTACGCGGTGAAGTGGCCGGAGATCGCCGACGAGCTCTGGTTCAAGGCCGACCTGAACCCCTACGACACGGCCAAGTACGAGGCGCTGCTCGCGCGCGTCGTCGCCCACCTGAACGACAAGAAGGCCTCGCTGTACGTGAAGGACCTGTTCATGGGCTCGGACCCGGACTTCGCAGTGCCGTACCGCTTCGTCGGCGAGTACGCGACGCACGCGATGTTCTGCCACAACATGTTCCCGAAGGACCTCCAGGGCGTGAAGAACGCCGACGAGCGCCGCTGGACCATGCTCAACGTGCCCAGCTTCGTCTGCGAACCCGAGCGTGACGGCTCGCGCGCCGAGGCCGCGGTGATCATCGACACCCGCAACAAGATCTGCCTGGTGGCCGGCCGCGCCGACTACTGCGGCGTCAACAAGAAGACCATCTTCACGGTCGGCAACTACCTGCTCCCCAAGGAAGGCCGCCTGTCGATGCACTGCTCGGCGAATGTCGGCAAGAACAACGACGCGGCGATCCTGTTCGGGCTCTCCGGCACGGGCAAGACCACGCTGTCCGCCGACGCGAGCCGCCGCCTGATCGGCGACGACGAGACCATCTGGTCCGACAACGGCCTCTGCAACCTGGAGGACGGCTGCTACGCCAAGCTGATCAACCTCGACAAGGAAGCCGAGCCGGTCATCGCCCAGGCCCTGTCGAAGGCCGGCACCATCATCGAGAACGTGCCGCCGCTGCCGGGCAAGAAGATGGAGGAGTGCCATCCGGACGAGCTCGACCTGAACGACGGTTCGATCGCCGAGAACACCCGCTTCAGCTATCCGCTGGACGCCAACCCGAACGTGATGCCCAACGGCCAGGGCCCGCACCCGAAGACCATCGTGCTGCTCACCGCCGACGCCTTCGGCGTGCTGCCGCCGATCTCGATCCTCGAGCCCAAGGACGTCATGTACCACTTCGTCTCCGGGTTCACCGCGCGCGTCGCCGGCACCGAGGTGGGCGTGACCGAGCCGCAGCCGACCTTCTCGGCCTGCTTCGGCGGCCCGTTCATGGCGCACAAGCCGAACGTCTACGCCAAGCTGCTGGCCGAGAAGAT
This sequence comes from Solimonas sp., assembly GCA_036275615.1. Taxonomy (GTDB): domain Bacteria; phylum Pseudomonadota; class Gammaproteobacteria; order Nevskiales; family Nevskiaceae; genus Solimonas. The sequence continues at coordinate 15,374 of DASUDL010000035.1, read as the reverse complement.
GGAGAAGTACCAGGCCCGCTGCATCCTGCTCAACACCGGCTGGAGCGGTGGCGGCGCCACCACCGGCGGCGCCCGCATGAAGCTCAAGGTCACGCGCGCCCTGCTCAACGCCGCCCTCAACGGTGAGCTGGACGGTGTCGAGACCGAGGTGCAGCCGATCCTCAAGCTGAAGATGCCCAAGAGCTGCCCGGGCGTGGACAGCACCATCCTCAATCCGCGCAACACCTGGGCGGACAAGGATGCCTACGACGCCACGGCCACCAAGCTGCGCGACATGTTCCGCGAGAACTTCAAGAAGAAGGGCTTCGCCGCCTTCGGGATCGAAGAGCGCATCTGAGTCGCGGCTCCGGCTGTCGGGACTCTCCCGACGCTGGAGATGGCAGTGCCGGACGGCCACCCTTGCGGTGGCCGTCTGCGTTTGGGCGGCCGGGATTCCTGCAGGGGATTTTCCCAGCAGGCCCGGAATCCCGGCATGGCCTGTGCTTGTGCTGCTGCACAACACGGGAAAAAACCATGCGCTTTGTCTCTCTCACGGCGGCCTTCGCGGCCTCGCTGCTGGTCGCCTGCGGCAGTTCCACCCCCTCCGCTCCGACCGGCCCGGGACCCGGGCCTGATCCGGAACCGCCCAAGACCTTCGAGCTGGTCGAGGCCACGGTCGCCGACATCCACGCGGCCTTCGCAGGCCGTCTGCTGCTGGCCGACGGCGGCACGCTCACCTGCGTGAAGCTCTACGAGCTCTATACCGAGCGCATCGCTGCGATCGACAACACGCCACAGGCCGGCGGCCTGCCGGTGCGCGGCGTGCTGCGGATCAATACCGCGGCCCGCGCCGCCGCCGAGGCCCTGGATGCCGCCTATGCCAGGGACCACGGCATCGGCGACCGTCCCCTGCACTGCATTCCCATGCTGCTCAAGGACAATTACGACACCTACGACCATCCGTCGAGCTCGGGCTCCTACGCCATGCTCGGGCACCAGGCGGGCGTCGATGCCCATGCCGTGGCCGGTTTGCGCCGCGCCGGTGCACTGATCCTCGGCAAGGCCAACCAGGACGAGTTCGCATTCACGGTCATGGGCAGCAGCGGCCGCGGTCCGCAGACGCAGAACCCCTACGACACCTCGCAGAGCCCCGGTGGCTCCAGTTCGGGAAGCGGGGCGTCCATCGCCGCCAACTACGCCACGATCGGCACCGGTACCGACACCTGCATGTCGATCCGCTACCCGTCCTCGGTGAACGGACTGGCCGGCATCCGGCCGAGCGTGGGCCTGGTCTCGCAGCACGGCGTGTTTCCGCTCACGCATTCGCGCGACGCACCGGGTCCGATGGCGCGCACGCTGCACGATGCCGTGCTGGCCCTCAATGCCATGGCCGGCGCCGATCCACGCGACCCCAAGACCCTCGAGTACGCGCACCCCGTCTACGCGCAGCGCCCGGCCGACTACCGGCAGTTCCTCGACCGCGCGAAGTACGGCCTGCAAGGCCGAAAGCTGGGTTTCGTCCGTCGCTTCGGTGACCTCGACGCGGCCGGCAGCGGCGAACACCTGGCGCTGATTGAGGCGGCGATCGCGCAGATGAAGGCGATGGGCGCCGAGGTCTACGACGTGGAGTTCCCGGACTTCGTCTCGGTGGCCGCCTCCGCGATGCACTACGAGTGGAATGAGTACTTCCGCCAGTTCGAGGCCGAGAACGGGTATGCCGCACCCCGTCGCTGCCTGACGGCGCTCAACGCCGGCCAGAATACCTGCAGCCTGCCAGGCGACGGCGTGCTGGAGACTGGCCTGATCAGTCCGGTGGCGATGGCCTCGGTCGCCTCGGCGGCGCTGAGCGATCCCGATACCCCACCCGATCCGGCCCGGCTGCAGCAGCACGTCGACACGCGGAACTACGTGCAGGCGCTGATGGATGCCTACCCCCTGCCCGGTGGCGGCACGGTTCGCCTCGATGCCCTGCTGATCCGCCCCGGCTCCAGCCCGCGCACCTGCGATTTCGGGTCCAGCACCCAGAACCCGTCCGTCGTGGTCCCGATCGGACTGACGGCGGATGGCGTACCCAAGGGCATCGAGGTGCTGGCCCGCAAATGGGATGAACCGACCGCAATCGGCATTGCCTACGACTACGAGCAGGCCACCCATCACCGCACACCCCCGAACCTGCGGGCCGACCCGCTGGCCGGCACCCTGGTTGCAAGCGAGTTCAACCGGGCCCGGGAGCAGTTGTTGCTGGGCCTGGCCGACGAGGATCCGGCCGCGCTGCCGCTGGCGGAGTATCAGCGGGTGATCCTCGACTATGTCAGCGGCTTCGCGGAGATCCCCAGCGATCCACCCTGATCGGACGGGCGGGCTTTCCGCGATAATGGGAAGTCCCCCGGCCCCGCTCCCATGAACCAGCCCCGCATCTTCTGCATCGGCAAGAACTACGCCGACCATGTCGCCGAACTGGCCCATCTGGGCCACACACCCGACGGCGAGTGCGTGGTCTTCATGAAGCCGGCCAGCGCCATCGTCCCCGAGGGCGAGCCCATCGTGCTGCCACGCGGCCGCGGCAGCATCCATCACGAGGCGGAGCTGGTCGTGCAGCTCACCGGCGGCGGTCGCGACATCCCGCTCGACGAAGCCCTCGATTCCGTCGCCGGCCTGACCCTGGGCCTGGACCTCACCCTGCGCGACCTGCAGACCGAGCTCAAGGCCAAGGGCAAGCCCTGGGAGATCGCCAAGGCCTTCGACGGCGCGGCGCCACTCGGTGACATCAAGCCCTTCCTCGAACAGGACCTGCAGGATCTGAGCTTCAGCTGCCATGTGAACGGCCAGCTGCGCCAGCAGGGGCATACCCGCGACATGCTGTTCAGCGTGGCGCGCCAGATCCACATCCTGTCGCAGACCTGGTCGCTGGAGCCGGGCGACCTCATTTACACGGGCACGCCCAAGGGCGTTGGACCGCTGGTGCCGGGCGACAAGGTCATGCTCTCCAGCCCGGCCCTGGGCCGCTTCTCCTGGACCTGCGCATGAAACCCGAAACCCGCCAGCGCCTGCGCAACCAGGCGCGCAAGCTCACCGGCACCTTCTTCACCGGCCTGCTGGCCGTACTGCCGATCCTGGTGACGCTCGCCCTGGTGATGTGGCTGATGCGAACGGCCGAATCCGTCCTGGGCGGCCTGCTCGACATCCTCCTGCCCGGCTCGCTCTACCTGCCGGGCATGGGGCTGCTGCTGGCGATCGTGCTGATCTTCCTGGTGGGCCTCGGCATGCAGGGCCTGTTCGTGCGCCAGTTCCTCAACTGGATCGAGGACGCGCTCAACCGCATCCCCCTGGTGAAGACCGTATACGGCGCCGTGCGCGACCTGACCGGCCTGATGTCCAACAAGAACGGACGGCGTTTCAGCGCGGTGGTGATGGTGCAGCTGCCAAACCTGCCGATGCGGCTGGTCGGCTTTGTCACCGTCGAAGACCTCAAGGCGGCGGGACTGGCCTGCGAGGACGACGAGGTCGCCGTCTACCTGCCGATGAGCTACCAGATCGGCGGCTATACCCTGCTGCTGCCGCGCCGCTACCTCACGCCGCTCGACATGGGCTTCGAGGAAGCGATGCGCTTCGTGATCACGGCGGGCCTGTCACGGCCGGAGGACCCGCCACCGAAGTAGCCAGCCGCGGCTCCAGCACTCGGGTCGCGCGGGCGGTCTGCGGCAACACGGCGCCGCTCCAGTCCAGCCAGAGCCGGCCGTCGTCGAAGATGCCAACGCCTTCCGCCAGGCCCGTATCGCCGTTGTCGATGCGGGCGTGGACATTCTCGGGCGGCGCCAGCAGGGTGTCGCGCCCCAGGCGGAAATCACCGCTGCGGACCACGGCCAGGTAGGCCTTGTTGAGCGCCATGGCCCGTTCACTGCTCGGTGCGAGCAGCCAGGCCAGGTCGCGGTCGCCGCCGGGGGCCGCGCGGCGCACCGCCGCCTCGTCCACCGCGCCGCCCGGGAAGTACCGGGCCAGCATCTCGGTGTTGGCGCGGAACTCGTCGGCTGCGCCCACCCGCCGGAAGTAGCTCAGGGTCTCCGGCTCCACCTGCCCGGCCTGCGGTACATCGGGGATGCCGTCCAGGCGCTGGTGCCCCCAGCCCGTCGGGCCCGGCAGCTTGCGGGCGAAGGCGAAGGTCTGGTCCACCGTCACGCCGAGGCTGTTGTGGCAGCCCATGCAGTAGTACTGCTCCTCGTAGGTCTGCAGGCGCAGGCGCCCCTGCGGATCCTCGATGAAGCCCTGGAACACCCAGCCGAACTCACTCTGCAGGCCGCGGCGTGCGGTGCCGCCGAAGAACGGCAGCCGGCCCATCTCCTTGTTGCGCTTGTCCTCCTGGTACTGGCGCGAGATCACGGCCGGACTCAGCACGGCCAGCTTGATCGCATAGCGCAGCTCCTTGAGCCGCACCGACAGCAACCCCGGGCGCTCGGGGTCGACATAACGCACCGTGTGCAGGAACTCGGTGCCACGCGGATACATCCAGCGGTTCCAGGCCGGGGCCTGCCCGGCCGGCAGGCTGGGGGCCAGGTAATGCGAGGGCGCCCCCGCGAGACGGGTGACCACAGCGCCGACCTGACCATCACCGTCGAGGTCCACGCCCGCCAGACGCTCGTCGAGCGGCTCTACCTCGCGCGTGACCTCGGCATTCGTCACGCTGTCGGGCTGGGTCAGCGCCAGCTCCACCAGCGCCAGGTTGATCTTGTAGAGCTCGCGCGACAGGCGACCATCGACTCCGGTATACAACTCGCGCGGTAGCCGGATGATCACGTCATCGCTGGATCCGTTCGTGGGCCAGAAGGTGCCCAGGAAGGGCTTGTAGCGAAAGGCCCGCCACCAGCTGCCGTCGCGGGCGAAACCCTCGGCATCGAAGCCCCGCTCCAGGTCGAGATCCGGGCGCCAGCCGTAGTAGTCAGGCACCTCGCGCATGGCCTCGCGCAGCGGGCTGTAGTTGTCCTGGGCGATGTAGCGACGGATCTCGTCATCACCGATCGCGGCGGCGGCCGCGCGACGGTCCTCGAACAGGTTCTCCCAGTGGTTCACCAGGGCCGCATCGGAGAAGGCGTAACTGGCCTGCAGCGCGACGTCACCCATCCAGTTCCAGCCGTTGAAGCCGGTATGGCAGGTCCAGCAGGGATTCGAGACCCCGGCCGTCTTGGTGTAGCACTGGGGCTGAACCGGCGCCTCGGCGTTGACCAGGGTCAAGCCGGCGGCATCGGCCACGGCGAGCGGGTCGAAGGGCTCTCCCTCCGCCCCTCCGCCGCAGCCCGCCAGCAGCCACGCGACCAGGACCGCGGCGGCGGCAGCGCGCTCCCGGCGCTCGGCGGGCTTCAAGCGTCCCGCCGCCCTAGGGCAGCCGGATCAGGCGCGACGCCGGGACCCAGCGCTTCGGATTGCCCTGGCCGTCCGTTGCCGTCGGGCTGGCCCCCGGCACCGGCTGGGACAGGTCGATCTGGATCACGAACAAGGGGATCGTCGAACCCACCGGCCACTGGTTGAAGTTGGAGTTGGTGTCGACCAGCGCATACATGCGGTTGCGCACCGGATCGATCGACAGCGAATTCGGATCCCCGCGGATGCCCAGCTGGGTCTGCGCGCTGCCGCCCTCGCCGCTCAGGTCGGCTGTCGGCAGGATGCCGGCGGCGATGCTGAAGGCGGATTCGGCGTCCGCCGTGGTCTGCGTGCCCGGAGTGCCGTTGTTGTTGGGCGCGCCCGTGATGGGGCTGGTCGGCAACTGGATCAGACGGAAGTTGTGCCCGAACTCGTCGGCGATCACGGCCTGGTGCGTGAGGATGTTGATGGCCGCCTGGCCACCGGGTCCCTCGCCCAGCGGCGGGGTGAAGCCCAGGCCCGGGACCGTGATGTTGGGCGCCAGCACCGGCGAGGCCTGCAGGTCCACCTCGTTGAAGTTGAAGATCGAGGTCTGGTCCTGGAATTCGGGATCGACGGCCAGCAGGTTGGTCAGGTTGTCGAAGGCGCTGCCGTCCGTGGTTCCGAAGCCCCCGGAGAAGGTCCGCACCACCGGCGGCACCACGCTGGTATCGACCACCTGGTTGCTGCCGTCGCTGGCGTTGAACAGCAACTGCGTATCGAAGTTCAGGGCCACGGAGTCGGTGCCGAACAGCGGCATCACGGAATTCTCCAGGAAGTCCGGGGTGCCGCTGCTGATGTCGATGATGCCGATGTCGCTGGTGCCGACCACGATCACCTTGCCCTTGGCCGGGTTGGCGATGATGCCGCCGAAGAAACCGCCATGCGTCATTCCCGGGGTATCGATGGTCTGCAGCACGGTTCGGGTCACCGGATTGATGACGTAGACCTTGACCTCGTTGCTGCTGGTGCGCGCCTCGGCATAGAGGCGGTCGTTGACCGAGTCATAGGAGGTCGCGATCGGCTGCACGCTGCCCGGCAGCGAGATCGTGGTGACCACCGGCTGCGCCACGCCATCGTTCAGGTTGAGCACCGCGATGCGGGCGTCCCCGTTGGCGTCGAGCGTGTAGACCGGGGCATAGCCGACGTTGCGGCTGGTATCGATCGCGATCAGGCCCTGGCTGGGCACCACGCGCACCTCCACGGGGGCCAGCTCGCCCGTGGCCACGGCCGTGCGGATCTGCTCGCGGGTCGCCGTCTGCTCCTCCACCTTCATCGCCTCGCCCAGCGGCGTGGCCGCGAACTCGTCGAGCGCAGTCAGCAGTTCTACGGTGCCGGTGCCGGTGGGCAGGTCTTCCTGGACGGTGCCGCAGGCCACGCGGACGCGGCGGCGATCATTGTCCGGGCCGTTCTCGCCGTCGAAGACGCCGTCCTGAACGTCGAGGATCAGGCCGCGCAGGCGCTCCAGGCGATCACCACCGCCGCAGCGATCGCGGTTGCGACGACCCAGCTGCGAATACGCGCCCTGGAAGACGCCGAGGCGATAGCGGTTGCCGCCCGGGTCCTGTGCAGCATTGGGCTGCGTGAACATCGGTTGCACGGCCGTGGGCGCGGCCGTCAGGGTGAAGAAGGCCTGGATGGCCGCGTTGGCCTGGTTGCGGGCCGCATCCAGGCCCGTGCCGTTGGCGGCGAGCCCCTGGGCCATCGCATCGGCAAACGCCGTGGCCACATTCACATGCGCGGTGGCCGTGCCGTTGCCGACCATCGCGCAGAAATTGGGCAGGGTGTTGTTCGTGGTTGCGCCATCGGCCTCATCGGCGAAGCTGCCACCCGTCACGCAGACGCGAACATTGCCGTCTGGTCGCTGGGGGAAGGCGTAGTTGCCGTTGGCATCGGTGTCGACGGTTGCGACCGCCGCACCGTTGTTCTGGCCGTTGGCACCCACCCGGAACAGCGAGGCGCGGCCGCGGCCGATCGGACCGAGCGTGGCCGAGCCGGACAGGGCTGCGCCGGTCGGGGGCGGTGGCGGGGCGGTCGTGCCGACGCCGGAGGCGTCCGTGTTGGCACCGCCACAGGCGGCCAGCGCGAAAACGATGCCGGCACAGAGTACGCGGCGTGCCCACTGGAACTGGCTGTTCATCGGTCCCCTCCGCCGGGCCTCGACCCGGAACCTGCCACGGCGCAGGGCCCGCCCGGGCCCGCGATTCCCTGCAGGCACTGTCCGCCTGTCGCAGCCCTGCGTCAATCCACCCGTTTGGGGGGGATCACATTGGGCTGCTAGCCTCTTCAAAAAACGGGAATTCTTCCTTGTCTGCCGCCACCAAGCTGCGCCTGCTCTGCGCTCTCTACCTGGCCCAGGGCCTGCCCTACGGCTTCTTCACCCAGGCCCTGCCCGTGCTGCTCCGGGAACAGGGTTACTCGCTGCGGATGATCAGCCTGACCTCATTCCTGTTCCTGCCCTGGGCGCTCAAGTTCCTCTGGGCGCCGTTCGTGGATGCCTGGGGCACCCGGCGGGCCTGGCTGCTGCCCCTGCAGCTGGCGGCCGTGGCCGGCGCCCTGGTGCTGGCCCTGCTCGATCTCGACCAGGGCCTGTGGCCACTGTTCATCGCCCTGTTCTTCTTCAACCTGGTCGCCGCCACCCAGGACATCGCCACCGATGGCCTGGCGGTCAACCTGCTCTCGCCGCGCGAGCGCGGCCTGGGCAATGCCGTGCAGGTGGGCGCCTATCGCGTGGGCATGATCCTGGGCGGCGGCCTGTTGCTCTGGCTCTACGCGGTCAGCGGCTTTTCGGTGATGTTCCTCGCGATGGCCTTGCTGCTGGCGCTGACCGTGCTGCCGGTGCTCGGACTGTCGGAGCCGCCACGCGCACCCGCCGCGGTGGCCGCGGCCATCCCGGTCCGCAGCCTGCTGGCGGCCTGGATGCAGCGCCTGCGCCAGCCCGGCGTGCCGCTGTTCGTGGCCCTGATCTGCTTCTACAAGTTCGGTGACTCGATGGGCGCGTCGCTGGTGGGCCCCTACATGCGCGACGCCGGCATGACCAAGGAAGCCATCGCCTGGGTGAAGGGCACCCTGGGATCAGGCTCGACCTTGCTGGGGGCGGCCCTGGGCGGCTGGCTGGCCTGGCGGCACGGGCGCCGCACGGCGCTGCTGGCCGGCGGCCTGCTGCAGACGCTGAGTCTCGTGCTCTACGCCCTGTCCGCCTTCGGCCACGGTGGCCACGACCTGATCGCCCTGGCCTGCGTCGCCGAGCATGTGCTGGGTGGCATGGCCGTGGTGGCGCTGTTCACGCTGATGATGGATGCCTGCGCGCCGGAACATGGCAGCACTGACTACACCCTGCTCTCGTGTGCGCTGGTGCTGGGTCACGGGCTGGCAAGCTTCAGTGGCGGGATGGTGGCGGACTTCGCGGGCTATGGCGTGTTGTTCACGACCAGCGTGCTACTGTCCGGCGCCGGTTGCCTGGCCCTGGTGCTGTGCCTGGATCAGGGTCGCGGCCCAGCGCGCCTGCAGGCGCGCTGGCGCTCCGGCAGCGCTTCCTGAGAACCCGCCGATCCATGTCCCCGACGTCCCCGACTGCGACGCCCGCGCCCTCCTTTGCCGAAGCCTTCCGCGTCTGGCTGAAGATCGGCTTCCTGAGCTTCGGCGGCCCGGCCGGACAGATCGCGTTGATGCACCGCCTCCTCGTGGAGGAGAAGCGCTGGATCAGCGAAACGCGGTTCCTGCACGCCCTCAACTACTGCATGCTCCTGCCGGGCCCCGAGGCGCAGCAGCTCGCCACCTATATCGGCTGGCTGCTGCATCGCAGCCTCGGCGGCCTCGTCGCCGGCCTGCTGTTCATCCTGCCCGGCTTCCTGCTGATGCTGCTGATCACCGTGCTGTACGTGCTCTACGGACAGCTGGAGACCATGCAGGGCCTGCTGTTCGGCCTGCAGGCCGCCACCCTGGCGATCGTGTTCGAGGCGGTGCTGCGAGTCGGCCGGCGCGCCCTGAGGAACCGCGTGCTGTGGTCGATGGCCGGGCTGTCCTTCGTCGCCATCTTCCTGCTGCAGGCTCCCTTTCCCCTGATCGTGGCCATCGCCGCGGGGGTCGGCTGGCTCGGCGGGCGCTGGCGTCCGGACCTGTTCCTGCCGGGGCGCAAGGACGACGGCGGCGATGAGGAGCCGATGCCGGCACACGCACGGCCGCGCCCGGGCCGCCTGCTGCGCGTGCTGGCCCTGGGCCTGCTGCTCTGGTTCGGACCGATCGCCCTGCTGCTCTGGGCTCTGGGGCCGCAGCACGTGTTCGTGCAGGAGTCGCTGTTCTTCAGCAAGATGGCCGTGGTCACCTTTGGCGGCGCCTACGCGGTACTGGCCTACATGGCCCAGCAGGCGGTGGCCCACTACGGCTGGCTGGCGCCCGGCGAGATGATCCAGGGCCTGGCCCTGGCCGAGACCACGCCGGGCCCCCTGATCCTGGTCCTGAGCTATGTCGGCTTCCTCGGCGCCTGGCGTGATCCGGGCACGCTGGACCCCCTGGTCGCCGGCCTGATCGGCGCCACGCTCTCCACCTGGGTCAGCTTCGTACCCTGCTTCCTGTGGATCTTCCTCGGCGCGCCCTACATCGAGCAGCTGCGCGGCCACCGCGGTCTGAGCGCGGCGTTGACCGGGATCACGGCTGCGGTCGTGGGCGTGATCCTGAACCTGTCGGTCTGGTTCGCCCTGCACGTGCTGTTCGGCACGGTCGGCGACCAGCGCCTGGGCCTCCTGCACCTGCCCTGGCCGGACCCGGCCAGTCTTGACCCCTGGGCGCTGGCCCTGGGCGCGGCCGCGATGCTGGCCCTGCTGCGCTTCCACGTCGGCCTGCTCAAGGTGCTGCTGGCCTGCGCCGCGGGCGGCTTGGCGGTGACCCTGTTCCTGCGCTAGGGGCCGGCCGAACCGCCCCCGGCGCCAGCGGGGCCTCAGCCGGGACGCTCCCAGCCGACCCGGTGCACCCAGGAGCCGCGATCCTCGTAGGGCATCGTCACGCAGCTCGTGCCGGGGACGGTGCTGGAACCCGGGCCGATCACCCCCGACAGCGAACAGATCTGGCTGCGCGGGTGGATACGGCGACACTGCGCCAGCGTGGCAGGCGTCAGGGCTGCGCCGGCGTTGTAGGCCGTCGCCAGGCGCGCCAGCGCCGTGTCCAGCGCCGCGCGCATCACGGCATCCCGGTTGCGGCCGCCGCTGTAGTCGCGACGCAGGGCCAGGCCGGAGCTCGAGGGTGAAAGCACGCGCAGAACCAGGTTGTCCATGACGCTCTGGTCGAAGACATGGCTGCCAACACCCGCGACACGTCCGTAGACGGTGAGGCCGGCCTCCGGCGTTGGGTTGTTGGGATCGGGATCGGGGACGCCGCTGTCGATGACGTTGTCGCGCAGGCCGCCGAAGAGCTCATCGCGCAGGGCCACGACGTACTCGCCGAAGATCGTCGCCGCCGGCCCGTCGCGGGCCTCGGGATCGGTGAGGTCGACCGCCGGATCGAGCGCGGTGCCGTCCCAGGCCAGGATCAGGTCCAGGGCTGCGCGCTGCGTATCGTCCAGGTTGGCTGCCTGGGCCTGGCGGAAGGCGCGGATCACCGGCAGGTACTCGCGAGCGCGGTGGTCGCGGATGCCGTGGTCCTGGTCGATGCTGCGCAGGTCGGCATGGGTCCAATCGCTGCGGGTCGCCAGTCGGTCGAGGATCGAGGTGACGCGCTGCCCCGGACCGCCCGGCCGCGAGGTCGAACCCAGGCCCTCGCCGTCCAGCCAGCCATGGGCCGGCTTGTTGTTCCAGTTGGCGACAAAGCCCTGCGGCGGGTCGACCACCTGCGGTAGCGCCGCGAACGGCAGGTTGGTACCGAAGTCGAATTCGCCGGTGCCGGGGATCGGCAGGCGCATGTCAGTGTCCGGGTGGCGGCGCGGGAACAGGCCCGGGTGGAAGTAGGCGATGTGGCCGTCGCGCGTGGCGACGGTGACGTTCTCGTTCCAGCTCACCTTGGCGGTGGCCGCCTTGAACTCGGCGAAGCTGCGCGCCCGGGCCCAGCCGCTGACGCCCTCGATCGTGTCGATCTCGTGGCCGAACATCGCGTACTGGAGGCTGCGCGCCAGGCCGGCCGCATCGTCGCGCGCAACGATCGGGCCATGCACCGTGCGACAGATGCGGGCGCTGGTGCTCAGGCTGGCCGGACCGACCGGCGCGCCCTGCACGGCCGCACGGTAGGCGATGGTCTCCGTCCGGCAATCCATCGGCTTCCAGCTGCCCTTGTGGAAATACTGGTCGGCGGCGCAGGTCCCCGCCTGCTGCTGCGCGGTCGAGCAGATGGTCTCGATGAAGGAATCGATGGTCTTGCTGTAGCCGGTGGTCAGGCCCCAGGCCGTGTGCTCGGTGTAGCCGATGCCGACGGCCGGCAGGATGGGCACGGAGGAGCCGCGGGCATGCACGTCGCCCGAGTGGATCTCGAACTCCACCAGCAGGGTCGGATAGGTGTAGCCGAGCTGCGGCCCACTCACCATCAGCGTGCCGCCATCACGGGTACGGCTGCCGGCGATGGCGTAGGCCATGCTGCCGCCGTGCAGGTAGGCGCGCAGGTCCTGCAGGGCCTGCACGACGCGGCGCACGGCGGCGCGGCCGGCCTCGGCCTTGCGGCGCAGCTCGCGGCTGGCGCGTGCCGGCTGCGCGAGGACTTCACGCGCCGAGGCAAAGGCCGCCGGGACTGCGCCCTTGGCCACGGGCAAGGTGCAGGGAATGGCGTCCGGCGCCGCCCCGGTGCCCGGCCCCTTCCACAGGCTGTCCGGCAGGGTCAGCGCCCAGTCGGCCATGCTGCGGAAGACCGCCTCGCGGCCCGCCGCCGGCATCGCCTGGTTGGAGAAGGTGGCGACGCTGCGCGGCACGCTGGCCACGGCCTTGGGGTCCTCCAGCCAGGTCATGTCCTGGAAGGCCTGGTAGGCCGCATCGCGCGAGCCGTACTCGGCCTCGAGCTGGCGCAGCATCTGGATGTTGAGGAACTCGTTGCCGCCCTCGGAAGCCACGAACCGCGTGATGTAGACACCGGCCGCCATCACGTCCTTGATCGTGAATGGCGCCGGGGTCGTGCTCAGAAGGCCGTACTCCGCCGGCAGCTTCGACGGATCGAGCAGCACCTCCTCGCGCCAGGCATTGGCGCCATCGACGTAACCGAGCGTGGCGTCCTTGGCGTCCTGGGGCAGGCGGTCGTAGAAGGCCTGGTACTCGGCGTCGCTGTAGGCCAGGGTGCGCTGCTGGATGTCGGCCGGCACGCTGCCGCATCCGGCGAACTCGGCAAAGGTGCCGGCGCCCATGCGCCGCACCGCGTCCATCAGGAACAGGCGGTCCTGGGCGATGGCATAGCCGACGCCGAACCAGAGATCGCGGGTGTTCGGCGCGTAGATGATCGGCACGCCGTAGCTGTCGCGGTAGATCTCCACGCCCGGCCGGGGAATGACCGGCGTGCCCGGCTTGGTGCCCAGGGCGCCCGGCTTGGCGTCGAAGCCCCAGTACAGCAGACGTTGATCATCGACGTGCGCGCCATAGTCGGCGGGATCGCCCGTGGCGCTGCCCAGGGCCTGGCCCGCGAGATTCCAGAAACCAGACTGTCCGGGTGGCAGCACCGTCTCGGCCTTCTGCACCAGACCGGCGGGTCCGGGATCGGTGCCGGTAACAGGACCGGAATCACCGCAGGCCGCAAGGCCGGCCGCCAGCAGCAGCACCGCCACACCGGGCAGCTGTCGCATCGTCGCTCTCCTCATCGTGAGCGTCGGGCCGAGCGGCGCACCCCGCCCGGCCCGACGTATCGCTAGCGCTTCTTCACGCGCGCCATCAGGCGCTTCTTCTTCTTGATCTGGCGACCGGTCAACTCGTTCTTCTTGCCCTTGAACGGGTTGTCACCGGTCTTGAACGACATCACCAGCGGCACGCCCTTGAGCTTGAAGGCGGCGCGGAACTGGTTGGCCAGGTAGCGCTTGTAGGCCACCGGCAGCTTCTCGGTCTGGTTGCCGTGCACCACGATCTGCGGCGGGTTGCTGCCGCCCTGGTGGGCATAGCGCAGCTTGATGCGCCGTCCCAGCACCGCCGGCGGCTGGTGCGCCTCAACAGCGCGTTCGAGCACGCGGTTGAGTTCCGGTGTGGGCAGGTCCTTCATGGTGGCCTCGTAGGCCTCCTGCACATCGCGCATCATCACGCCGACGTTGGAGCCGTGCCGGGCCGAGATGAAGTGCAGCGGCGCATAGTCGAGGAAGGGCAGCTTGAGCGACACCTGGTACTTCACCTGCTCACGCTCGCCCGGATCCAGGCCATCCCATTTGTTGACGGCGATTACCAGGGCGCGTCCGTACTGGGCCACGAGGCCCATGAGGCGGGCATCCTGCTCGCTGATGCCGTCCTGGGCATCGACCACCGAAACCACCACGTGCGCCTGCTGGATGGCCTCCAGCGTCTTGACGATCGAGAACTTCTCGACCGCTTCCCAGACCTTGCCCTTGCGGCGGATGCCGGCAGTGTCGATCAGGGTGTAGGGTCGGCCTTCGTAGTCGAAGGGCACGCGGATCGCATCGCGCGTGGTGCCCGGGACATTGGCGGCCAGCACCCGCTCCTCGCCCAGCAGGCGATTTACCAGGGTGCTCTTGCCGACATTGGGGCGGCCGACCACCGCCACGCGCACGGTGCCGTCGTCGAGCGGCAACGGCGCCACCTGCGGCAGCCCTTCGAGGATGCCCCGCAGCAGGGCCAGGACGCCCTGGCCGTGGTGGGCCGAGATGGCGCGCGGCTCGCCAAAGCCCAGCGCGAAGAAGTCAGCCGCGGCCTGCGCACCCGGCTGGCCCTCGGCCTTGTTGACCACCAGGGTGAGCGGCTTGCCCAGCTTGCGCAGCTGGCGGGCAATGGCCTCGTCGTCGCCGGTGCGGCCCTGCTGCACGTCGACCAGAAACAGGATGTGATCGGCCTCGGCCAGGGCCAGCTGGGCCTGCTCCTCGGCCAGCACCGCCAGAGGGTTGGCGGAATCCGGCATCAGGCCGCCGGTATCGACGACCACGAAGGCGCGCCCCTCGAGCTCGCCCATGCCGTACTGCCGGTCGCGGGTCAGGCCCGGCAGGTCGGCGACAAGGGCGTTGCGGGTGCCGGTCAGGCGGTTGAACAGGGTCGACTTGCCGACATTGGGACGGCCAACCAGCACGAGGGTGGGAAGCTTGTCGGTCATGGCGCGATTGTCGGCGATTGCCCGGAAACGAAAAAGGCGGGCCGCGGGGCCCGCCTTGGTCGCAGGGACGGAGCCGCTAGTTCACCCGCAGGGCCGTCAGGCGGCCGCCGGTGCCCAGCACGTAGAGGATGTCGGACTGCGCCACCGGCGCGGCCTGGATGGGGTCGCTGCCGGCGCGGCTGCGGGCGACGATGCGGCCGTCCTTGGGGTCAAGCCAGTGCAGGTAGCCCTTGTAGTCGCCGACGACCAGGGATCCCCGATAGACCGCCGGGGCCGACAGCTTGCGCCAGGCCAGGTCCTCGTTCTTCCAGACCGCGGCGCCGGACTGGGCTTCAAGGCCCCAGACCACGCCGGCATCGTCGGTCACCACCACCAGGTCGCCCAGGCGGGCGATGCCGCTGTAGCTCTTGACGCTGCGGCGCCAGATCACGCGGCCGCTGTCGGCAGCCAGGCACACGATCTCGCCGCCAAAGCTCACCGCGAATACCTCGGGGCCGTCGACCAGCACGATGGCGTCGACGTCGGTCAGGCGTTCCAGTTCGTTGCGGCCCGTAGGCGCGGCCACGACCTGCTCCCAGGCCGGCTGGCCATCGCCCAGGCGCAGGGCGGCGACGCGGCCGTTGTCGAGGCCGGCAAACACCCGGTTGCCGGAAACCTGGGGCATGGACAGGCCGCGCAGGGTCAGGTTGGGCACGCTGCTGTCATAGACCCAGAGACGGGTGCCCGAGGCCGCCGACAGGCCGTAGATCTTGCCGTCGCCGGCGCGTGCCACGACCACATCGCCATCACCGGCGGGCGGC
>DASUDL010000034.1:0-18826 GCA_036275615.1 Solimonas sp. | reverse complement strand
GCGTGTGTCCTCGCTGTTCACGCCGGACGTGCGCTATATCGAGGTGGTTGAAGGTGGCTTCGCCGGCGGCAACGTGATCCCGGCCGAGTACCAGCCGACGCCCGAGATGTTCGAGCTGGTGCGCGGCAACGTCGGCAAGGGCGGCCACGTCGGCCGCTACACGACCAAGTCGCAGAACGGCGCGATGATCTACTCCGAGTTGCTCGAGGTGGATCCGGTGACGGGTGAGAAGCTCGACTACGAGCGCGTGTCGAACATGCTCGAGGACAAGCTGCGCGGTCGCTTCACCAACCCGAAAAAGTATGTCTACAAGCTGAAGGCGGACCAGGACGGCCTCAAGGCCGGTGACGTGGTCGGCGAGGGCTTCGTCGAGCTGGGCTGGAAGCTGCGCATGCAGACCTTCACGGTCAATCTGCCGGCTGCCGAGGACGGTACCCAGCCACCGCCGGTCACGGTTAAGGGTGGCGATGTCGACTTCGAACTGGTCGACAACCCGCAGTACAACCCCGACATGGATGTCCACATCATCGGCTTCGCCAAGGTGGTCGGCGACGTGATCGATGCCACCATGCAGGTGGTGCTGTTCCTGATCCTCACGCTGTTCATGACTTTCCTGCTGCTCTGGCTGTACACCGGCTCGGTGAAGCTGGCCGTGCTGCCGCTGGTGTGCTCGATCACGGCCGTCATCTGGGAGTTCGGTCTGCTCGAGCTGCTGGGCAAGGGCCTCGATCCCTTCGCGATCCTGGTGCCGTTCCTGATCATCGCGATCTCGGTGTCCCACGGCGTGCAGTACGTCAACGCCTGGGTCGGCGAGATCTCGCTGTTCGGCCGCAACAGCTTCGATGCGTCCCTCTACACCTGGCGCCGCCTGGCGGTGTACGGGACGATGGCGATCATGACCGGCTTCGTCGGCTTCGCGCTGATCGCCGTGATCCCCATCGACATCATCCGTGAGATGGCGCTCAACGCCTCGCTCGGCATGGCGGCGATCCTGGTCACCAACAAGGTGATGATGCCGATCTGGCTGACCTGGATCGACATCGGCGATCCGGTTGCCTTCCGCGAGAAGCAGGAAAAGCGCGACAGCGTTCTCGATCCCATCTGGAACCTGCTGTCCAACATGGTGCGCCCGGGGCCGGCGGTGGTGGCCATCCTGATCGGTTCTGCGCTGTTCGGCTGGAGCCTGTGGAAGGGCGAGGGCCTGCAGGTCGGCGACAGCCAGGCTGGCGTGCCCGAGCTGCTGCCGGACTCGCGCTACAACCAGGACACCGCTGCGATCGGTGCGAACTTCTCGATCGGCACCGACATCATGAAGGTGATCGCCGAGATGGATCCCGAGGCCTGCGTCCGCTACGACATGATGGAGCAGATCGACCGCTTCGGCTGGCGCATGGAGAACACCCAGGGCGTGCAGTCGATCATCTCCCTCCCGTGGGCGGCGAAGAAGGTGAACTCGGCATTCAACGAGGCCTCGCCGCGCTTCAAGGTGCTGCCGCGCAACCAGTACACGATGGTCCAGGCGATCACGCCGATTCCGACCTCGTCCGGCCTGCTCAATCCCAACTGTTCGGCCCTCGCGGTCTTCGTGTTTACCTCCGACCACAAGGCGCACACGCTGGAGCGCATCGTCAGGGAAGTGAACCGGTTCAACGCCGAGAACGCGCAGGAGTTCTACGCCGCAAACAGCGACGTCGACGCCGCTTACTGCGATGAGAAGACGGCCAAGCGCCGCAACTGGGGCGCCCAGCGCGCCACGCTTCAGAAAGCCACCGAGCGTCTCAAGAAGAAGAACCCGGGCATCAACGACGAGGCCGTGGCCGCGGACGCGAAGATCATCGAGCTGACCCAGGCCGTGACCACGGCCGAGGAAGAGCTCAAGGCCATGAACAAGGCCTGCCCGGTGAACTTCGCCCTGGCCTCCGGCAATGTGGGCGTCATGGCGGCCACCAACGAGGAGGTGCATCGCCTCGAGAAGCCGATCCTGTACGTGGTCTACGCTGGCATCATCCTCTGCGTGTTCCTGTCGTTCTTCGAGTGGCAGAGCCTGGTGGCCATCATGCTGCCGCTGGGCCTGGTCTCGTGGATGGCCTATGCGGTGATGACCATCCTGGGCATCGGCATGAAGGTGGCGATCCTGCCGGTTGTGGCCCTGGCCGCGGGTGTCGGTGTGGACTACGGCATCTATGTGTACGCGACCATGGCGGACGCCACGGCTGCGGGCTTCAAGTTGCGCGAGGCCTACCTGAAGACCCTCAAGCTCACCGGCAAGGCGGTGGTCTTCACCGGCATCACGCTCAGCCTCGGTGTGGCGACCTGGCTGTGGTCGGGCCTGCAGTTCCAACGCGACATGGGCAAGCTGCTGGTGTTCATGTTCACGGCCAACATGTTCGGCGCGATCCTGCTGCTGCCAGCCATCGCCTCGTTCCTGCTCAAGCCGAAGGAACTGGCGCCGGGTGAAGTGCCGGTGTTCAAGCCGCGCCACTGAAGCTGCCCCAGCGCTGTCACGACAAGGCCCCGCATTGCGGGGCCTTGTTGTTTGCGGCGCTGCTGCCGGCTCAGCCG
Source organism: Solimonas sp. (assembly GCA_036275615.1). GTDB lineage: Bacteria > Pseudomonadota > Gammaproteobacteria > Nevskiales > Nevskiaceae > Solimonas. Next base: position 16,264 of record DASUDL010000034.1, on the reverse strand, counting down.
TCTCCGGGCGACCGGTAGCCGGGACAGTCGCAACTGAACAACTGACCGTCCTCCAGGCGCAGGGCGGTGAGGCGTCCGCCCCAGACGCAGCCGCCGTCCAGGCCATGGACGCCATGCTCCGGCCAGGCTGTGCGGCCCAGCGTCGACCAGTGGCCGAACAGCACCCGGCTGCGGCGGCTGCGGCGTCCTGGCACCGCGAACCAGGGCAGCAGGCCCGCCGGCTGGGTCCCGGGAGCGCCCTTCGCGCGGTAGTTGAACTCCCCCTCCGGCGAGCAGTAGCGGGCCCGGGTCAGGATGTTCACGATCGCGCGCAGGCGGGCGACTCCTGTCAGCTGCGCAGACCACCGCGCCGGCTCGTCGCCGTACATGGCGTCGAGGAAGCGATCAAGGTCGCGATCATTCTGCAGGATGGCCTCGACCTCGCCGGCCAGGCGCAGGGTTTCGGCCTGGGTCCACTGGGGCGCCAGGCCGGCATGGACCATCAGGATGCCGCTGGCGGGATCGCGGTAGGCCAGGCGCTGCCGGCGCAGCCAGTCGAGCAGCGGCTCCCGGTCCGGCGCGGCGAGGATCGGTGCCAGGTCGGGGGGCGCAGGTCGACCGCGTCGCGCGCAGGCGAGCAGGTGGAGATCGTGGTTGCCAAGGACGGTGACGGCCGCAGGACCGAGCGAACGCACATGGCGCAGGCAGCCGAGCGAGTCCGGGCCGCGGGCCACGAGATCGCCGGTGAGCAGCAGCCGGTCCTGCCCCGGATCGAAGCGAACCTGGCGCAGCAGCGCCTGCAGGGGTTCCAGGCAGCCCTGGAGGTCACCGACGGCGTAAGTGCTCATGACCGGCGGGCGCTGGGCGGGGATGGGCGGAGGAAATCGGACGAACGGTACGAATATAGCTTTTTACGTGCTTTGACGACCCTGCGATGCCCTTCCATAGTAGCGGCGCAGTGCACGCCCACGGTCGGGTGAGCGCGCCAACAGCCAAGGAGTAGCGTCATGCGTAAGTTCTTTGAGTCCCTGATCCGCGACGAGAAGGGCGCCAGCGCCGTCGAGTACGGCCTGATCGTCGGCTTGATTGCCGTCGCCCTCGTGACCGTCCTGGTCCTGGTCGGCACGGACCTTGACGGCCTGTTCGACACCGTCGTCAGCGCCATCCCGGGCGGCGGCGCCTGAAGCCAGGGCCACGTGCAGTGGCTCCTGGGGGCCTGGATTCTGGCGCTGGCAGCCTGGGACCTGCGGTATCACCGCATCCCCAACCTTGCCCTGCTGCCGGTTGCCATCCTGATACCGGGCAGCTGGATGTGGGTCGGGCATGGTCCCCTCGGGGCCGCGCCGCTTGACAGTGCCCTGGGGGCCGCGCTCAGCGCGGCCTTCTGGCTTCCCGGCTGGCTGGCGCAGCGTTCGGGCGGCGGCGACCTCAAGCTCGCCGTGCTGCTGGGCCTGCTGCTCGGCGTCGATCGGGCGCTGGAGGCGGCCCTGACCACGGCCCTCCTGCTGGGTCTGGTTTCGGCTATTGTTTCCCACAGACGCACAGCGTCCGCGGGCCCCTCGTCGGGTCTCGAGGGCGCAGTGCTGGCGGCCGCGCCGATGCTGGCCGCAGGATTCCTCATACAGCTGGCGGGCGGCCCCTGGTGGCTGCCACGGATATGGAACGGCGGATAAAGGGGCAGCGGTGAACGGACTCGCGAACAGGCAGGGGGCGGGGCGTCAGGGCGGCGCAGCAGCCGTCGAGTTCGCCTTCGTCTTTCCGATCCTGTTCCTGCTGATGTACGGCGTCATCGTGTACGCGTACATCTTTGTCATCCAGCAGAGCCTCCACTACGCCGCCCAGGAGGGCGCGGAGGCCGCGGTCAAGGTCGACCCGGCGAGCCCCGGTGCCGATGCGCTGCGGTTGCAGGAGGCCCGGCGGGCGGCGGCGGACGTGCTGCGCTGGCTGCCAGCCGATCAGCGCCAACGCGTGGTGGGGGGTGACGCCGGGGATCGGGTCTCCGCGAGCGTCTGCCCGCGCGGCGGCACCGTGGCCGGCGTGCCCTGTCCGTCCGACAGCGACGCTATGATCGTCCGGCTGACGTTCCCTGTGCTGCAATCGACCGAGGGCTGCCAATCCTCGGCCGAAGACCTGTTTCCGGTGCTGTGCCTGTACCTCGTCGGCCGGGTGCCGCCGATGCCGCAGAACCTGATCGCCTCCGCGATGGCGCGGATCTAGGCCAGGCTCGCGGAATAACGAATAACGGAGAAGCAGATGAGCAGTACCGCGCTCAAAGTCATCGCCGTCGTCTCGGTGCTGCTGGCCCTGCTGTTGGCCGCGGTGGGTTTTCAGGTCAGCCGCAACTATGCCGCCAAGGCCGATCAGGCCGAGCAGCAGCAACGTCAGCAAGCGGCGCAGCAAACCCTGGCGGTGGTGGCACTGAAGCCGCTGGCCGCCTACAAGCCGATCGCCCGCGACTCGGTCGCCCTGGTGCCGGTCTCGGTGAAGCCGGCGGACCCCTACGGCAGCATCGACGATGTGGTCGACAAGGTCCCGCTGGTGGACATCGACGCCGGCGCACCCGTCACCCAGCGCTACTTCAAGGAAGGCAACGTGCTCGCCCGGATCATCCCGGCAGGGCATCAGGCTGTTTCCGTCGAGGTCAGCGATGTGGTGGCGGTCGGCGGCTTCGTGAGGCCGGGCGACGTGGTTGACGTGCTGCTTTACCTGCGTGGTGGTGGCGCGGGGCAGGACCAGCCGCAGTCCCGCGTACTGCTCGACAGCATCCGGGTGCTGGCCTACGAGGAACGGATCATCGACCGTCCAGAAGGCTTGAAGGACGAGGAGGACGATGCCAAGAAGCGCTCCTCGCGCACGCGCACCGCCGTACTGGCCGTGCCGGAGAAGGACACGACCAAGCTGATGCTCGGCGTGAACCTGGGCGAGCTGCGCCTGGCCCTGCACGGCCAGGGCGTCGAGGTGGCCGACGGTGGCGAGCAAGGCGGCGACGCTGCCGCGCAGGCCCGCCAGGTGCCGGAGAAGGTGATCACCATTGCCGAACTGTCGCGCATCCGCCCCGCCCCGGCCGGGACCACGCCGGGTGCTGCACCGCCCTCGAGGCCCCGCGTCGAGGTTTTCCGCGGCTCGCAGCGCGAAACCGTCACTACCAAGTAACCGCCAGGCGCCGACATCATGAAATCCAACCCCTTCCGCGGTCTGGGTCGTCTACTGGGATTGCTGTTTGCGCTGTCGCTGCCGGCTGCCGCCGGCGCCCAGGGCGATGCCGAGGTGCTGCTGGTGGAGCAGGGCACCCATCGTCTGCATCGCGCCGCCTCCGAGGTCGTGCGCGTGGCGGTGGGCAATCCCGCCATCGCCGACGTCAACATCATCAATCGCCGCGAGCTGCTGATCACCGGCAAGCAGCTGGGTATCACCAGCCTGCTGGTCTGGACCAAGGGTGGCAGCCGCCCGCGCGAGTACCGGCTCCGTGTTGGCGGGGTCAAGGATCCGCTGCGCAACGCGCGACCGGACGCCGAGCTGGTCGGTGCTGTCATCGACCAGGGCCGTGGCGTCGAGGGGCGGCTGCCGAACCTGACGGCGCACCGCCGTGCCCGGCTGGGTGCCGAGACACCGAAGGAGGGCGTCCTGTCCGACCGCAGCGTCGTGGCTCTCGACTCGCAGGTCATGACCGAGGTGAAGATCGCCGAGGTGAGCCGCTCCACGATGCAGCGCTACGGCCTCAACGTGCTCGTCAATCGCGGCACGACCGGCGCGCTGCTGGGGCCGGGCGGGCTCGCCAACGTGACCCAGACCAGCAACGGCTACGCGGTCAATGCCGACACCGGCATCACGGCGCCGCTCAGCGACGCCTTCAATCTCGTGGTGGGCGATGCGAGCCGCAACATCCTGGGCATCCTCAGCCTGCTCGAGGGCAAGGGGCTGGCACACACCCTGGCCGAACCCAGCCTCGTCGCCACCAGTGGCCAGACCGCGAGCTATCTCGCTGGCGGCGAGTTTCCGGTTCCGGTCAGCCAGGGTGGTGCCCAGGCTGGCGGCATCTCGGTGCAGTACAAGGAGTTCGGCGTGCGCCTCACGCTGTCGCCGACGGTCCTGTCGCGCGATCGCATCGCGCTGAAGGTGGCGCCGGAGGTGAGCGACCTCGACTTCTCGGCCGGCATCCAGATCGGTGGTGTTGCCGTGCCGGCCCTGGTGGTCCGCCGCACCGACACCACGGTGGAGCTGGGTGACGGCGAGAGCTTCGTGATTTCCGGACTGGTCAGCTCCTCGCTGGTCGACAACGTCAACAAGGTGCCCTGGCTCGCCGACATCCCGGTCCTGGGGGCCTTCTTCAAGTCGCTCGGTGTGCGGCGCGAGGACAAGGAGCTGATCATGGTCGTGACCCCGCGCCTGGTGCGTCCGATCGCCCGGGGCGCCAAGCTGCCCAAGCTGCCGGGCAGCCAGTACCGGGATCGCGAGCCCAGCCTGGCCAAGCACGTTCTGCTGGAGGACGGCGACTTCGATTCGGGCTTCAGCCGGTGAGAAACAGTGCGCATGCAGGCGGCAGCGGGGGGCGGCACGGCTGTGTCGTCGCTGCGGTCTGCACCGGGGCGCCGATGAACAAGAAAACAAGGGTGGGGACAACGTGAAAACCCAGGCCGTCGTAGTCGCCGACGATCCCGTCTATCTGAGCTGGCTCGAGAACGCCGCCGGCCCGACCGCCGAGTGCTCGCTGGTCCGCCCGCTGGATGCGGAGGACCTGATCGAGCGCGTGCAGATGATGGGGCGCGTCGATGTGGTGTTCTTCCAGTTCGAGCCCTCCAACATCGACAGCCGCGTATCGATGATGGAGCGGCTCGCGGAACGTCTGCCGGATCTCCCGCTGGCCGGCCTCGGCGCCGACAGCAACCCGGACATGGTGCTGGCTGCGATGCGGGCCGGCGCCCGCGATTTCTTCGTGCTGCGCCGTGACGAGAGCGATGTCGCGGCCCTGCTGTCCAAGCTGCTGCGACGTGGCGTCACGCCGGCGGTGCGCACCCAGCAGAAGCAGGGTCAGATGTTCTGCGTGCTGTCCAGCCATCCCGGCGAATCCGTGGCTTTCGTGGCCGAGCATCTGGCCCTGGCCTGCGCCGAGGCCTTGCCCCGCTCCGAGCCGGTGCTGCTGGTCGATGTGGCCACCCCGGCGGGCGCCGCCGCGATTTTCCTCAACATCAACCAGTCCTACAGCGTCCTTGACGCGATCAACGACGTCTATCGCTGCGACCAGACCCTGATCGACACGGCCTTTGCCAAGCATGCCAGTGGGCTCTATCTCCTGAGCCTGCCCGAGGATCTGGTTGGCCGGCCGGCCATCAACTTCGACGAGTTCCTCAAGCTGCTGCAGGTCCTGCGCGGCCTGTTCTCCTGCGTGGTCGTCGCCGCGGACGGCCACCTGCCGATGCCCGGCCTGACGGCGATCGTTGCGCAGGCCGAGCGCACGGTGCTGCTGTCCGACCAGTCCATCATCAAGTCGCGTCACGGCAAGTATCTGCTGCGCGCACTGCGTCTTGAGGATTGCCCGCTGGATCGGATGGCCCTGGTGGTCGACGGCTATCGTCCGCGCCTGGGCCTGGAGCCGGAGAACCTGGCGGAGATCCTCGACCTGCCGCTGCTGGGCTCGCTGTCGGCGGGTGTTGCCAATACCCGGGTACAGGCCATGAATGCGGGCGAGCCCCTGTTTGCCATCGCGCCCAAGGATCCGCTCTGCGGCGATCTCCGCCGCGTGGCCTCGGCCCTGCTGAAGGGCCAGGCCAAGGCCGAGGCACCGCCGCAGACGTTGCTGTCGCGCTGGCTGAGCTGACGCGCGCCTCAGGACCCCGGCCGTGACCGCCACCACCCACGATGCCCAGCTCAACCGCTTCCGGCTGAGCGACCAGTACCAGCAGCTCAAGAGCAGCTTCCACCGGCATCTGATCCAGCAGATCGAGGAGCGCAACCTCGACATTGACCAGTGGGACGCAGCCAAGACCGAGCGCTTCGTCACCGAGCAGATGCGACGCTATGTCGTCGAGCAGCGCCTGCCGGTGAACCAGCGTGAGTCCGAGGCACTGGCCAAGGACGCCAAGGACGAGCTGATGGGCTACGGCCCCATCCAGGCTCTGGTGGATGACGACGGCGTCAACGATATCGTCGTCAACGGCCCCAGCAACGTGTTCGTCGAGCGCGAGGGCCGGCTGCATCACGTGTCGGTGCGCTTCTTCAACGACGCGCACGTGGTGCGGGTGATCCAGCGCATCCTTGCGCCCATCGGTCGCCGCGTCGACGAGTCCTCGCCGATGGTGGATGCGCGCCTGCCGGATGGCTCCCGCGTCAATGCCATCATCCCGCCGATCGCGCTCGACGGGCCCTGCCTGTCGATCCGCAAGTTCCGCCGCACCCCGCTCACGGCCGAGGATCTCCTGCGCTTCGGCACGGTGAGCCCGGCCCTGCTCGACTACCTGCGTGATCGTGTGCAGCGGCGCACGAACCTGATCGTCGTCGGTGGCACCGGTTCGGGCAAGACCACCTTCCTGAACCTGCTGAGCCAGTGGATCCCGCAGGACGAGCGCGTCGTCACCGTGGAGGACGCCGCGGAGCTGCGGCTGCAGCACAGCCACGTGGTGCGCTTGGAGACGCGACCGCCCAACCTCGAGGGCGAACGCGCGGTGACCGCGCGCGACCTGGTGCGCAATGCACTGCGCATGCGTCCGGATCGCATCATTGTCGGCGAGGTCCGCGGCGACGAGGTGCTGGACATGCTGCAGGCCATGAACACCGGTCATGACGGCTCCATGACCACGATCCACGCCAACTCCACGCGCGATGCCGTGCATCGCATGGAGCTGCTGGCCGGCTTCGCCGGATACACCGGCAGCGAGGTCACCTTCCGCGGGCAGGTGGGCTCTGCGATCCAGCTGCTCGTGCACATCAGCCGTCTCAAGGGCGGCGAGCGGCGGGTCATGTCGGTGACCGAGGTGCTCGGTGCCACCGGCCACGAGATCATGATGCGCGAGCGTTTCCGCTATGACGCCGAGCGCGGGGCCCACATCGACCTGCAGGAGGCCGGCTGATGGCCGTCGTGCTGGTATTCGTTCTGGTGCTGCTGCTCGCCGGCGGCGCCATCTTCCTGTTCGTGCAGGCGGCACAGCGCGAGCATCAGGAGGAGATGCGCCTGCGTCTGCGCGCCAGCGGCGGCGACGAGGCGGCGGTACTGGCCTTCGAGACCAACAAGCGCCAGATCCGCAACCCGATCCTGCGCTGGGCCTGCTACCTGGTCTGGCGCAGCGGCGGCGAACTCGAGCCAGACGCGGTCATGCGCGTCCTGCTGGTGCTGATGCTGCTGGTGCCGATCACCATTGCTGTACTGGGACTCTTCGGCGGCCTGTCGACCATTGCCATCCTGCTGGCCTTCGGCTGGGCCTGGATGACGCGCAAGGCGGCGCAGCGACGTGCCCGCATCCTGGAACAGCTGCCGGCTTTCCTCGAGAGCACCATCCGCGTGCTGTCAGCCGGCAACACGCTGGAGGAAGCGATCGCCGCGGCGGCCCGCGAGAGCCCGGCCCCGATCCAGCCCCTGTTCACGAGCGTCGGACGCCAGGTGCGCCTGGGTGCACCGGTGGAGTCGGTGCTCATGGAAGCGGCCGAGATCCACGAACTGCGTGACCTCAAGGTGATGGCCCTGGCAGCAGCAATCAACCGCAAGTACGGTGGCAGCCTGCGCAACGTGCTGCGAAGCCTGATCCAGGCCGTGCGCTCACGCGATTCCGCGGCCCGCGAACTGCGGGCCCTCACCGCGGAGACGCGCTTCTCCGCCATGGTCCTGTCGATCATCCCGGTTGCGCTCATGCTGTACATCTTCGCGCGCAACCCCGGCTACTACGCGCAGATGTGGAGCGACCCCGGTGGCCGCACCCTGCTGATCGCTTCCGTGCTGCTGCAGGCCCTGGGCGTGATCGTCATCTACCGGATGATGCGGTCCACCGAGGAGCCGGCATGAGTCCGACGCTCTTCGCCAGCCTGGTGGCCTTCGTCATCCTGGTGGTGACTGCCGGCATCGGCGCCTTCGTCGTGCTGCTGCTGCGCGGCCGTCGCGACGCGCACCTGCGCAGCCGGCTCGTGGCTGACAGCGCCACGCCGGATTTCGAGGGGCCGGCGCAGAAGCCGCTGCTGCAGACCATGGCCAAGGGCGGCCAGGTCATGGAGCAGTGGGTCGACACCGAAGGCGAAACAGGACGCCTGCTACTGCAGGCAGGCTGGCGTGGCACCGAGGCGCGCCTGCTGTGGTACGCCTTCCAGGCCCTGCTGCCGCTGGTCTTCGGCGGTCTGGTGCTGGCGTTCTGGCTCTTCGGCGAAGCCGAGCACAAGGGCCTCATGTTGCTGCTGTACGGGTTCGCCGGGGCTGCGTTGGCCTTCCTGATGCCGCGCTGGATCCTGCGCGGCGTGGCGGGTGCCCGCTGCCAGCGGATCAAGTCCGAGGTGCCGCTGTTCATCCATCTGCTGGTGCTGCTGTTCGAGGCAGGCCTGTCGACCCGCCAGGCGCTTTCGAGCCTGGTGCGCGAGGGCAAGGGCGTGCTGCCGGAACTGGGCCGCGAGTTTGATCTGGCCCTGCGGCAGTTCGAGGCTGGTGCCGACACGGGCGAGGTGCTCAAGAACATGGCTGAGGCTCTGGCCGTGGACGACTTCTCCTCGGTCATCGGCGTGCTGCGCCAGGTCGACCGTTACGGTGGCGAGGTGCGCGAGCCCCTCCTGGAGGCGCTGGAGGTGATGGAGGAACGTCGCAGCCTCGACCTGCGCGAGCGGGTCAACCTGCTCTCCGGCCGCATGACCGTGGTCATGGTGCTGTTCTTCTTCCCGGCATTGCTGATCTTCGTGGCCGGCCCTGCCTTCCTGTCGATCATCCGCGCCTTGCGCGAGGTCGGAGGCGGCGGCTCGTGAAATACGCTCTCGCTCTGCTAGCCGCCCTGGCCCTTGCGGGCTGTGTCTCGCCACGCTCGACGCCGACCTACAGTATCGCCGCCGGCGAGGGTGCCCAGGCGGCCAGCACGACACGTACGGGCCGCGAGGACACCGACCAGGCGGTCTACGGTGACCTGATCCGCACGATGCTGCAGCAGGAACAGTATTACGCCGCGCTGGCCCACATCCAGGCGCAGCAGCGACGCGATGGCGGATCAGCGGAACTGAGCTACTTCGAGGCCGAAACCCGGCGCAAGCTCGGCCAGTTCGAGGCGGCCGACAAGCTGTACCGTGGTCTGCTGCGATCCGATCTGGCGGGGGAGGCCTACCACGGCCTTGGTCTGCTCTGGTCGGCGCGCGATACCCGCAAGGGGCTGGTGTTCCTGTACGAGGCGGCGAAGCGCCAACCCACCAATGCCCTGGTCCGCAACGACTTCGGCTACGCGCTGATGCGGGCCGGCCGCTACCGCGAGGCCCTGCCCGAGTTCGCCACCGCCGTCGAGCTCGATCCGCAGTCGAGCAAGGCCCGCAACAACCTGCTGATGCTGCTGATCCTCTCCGGCGACGAGAGCCGTGCCCAGCGCATGGCTGCCGAGGCTGGTGTGTCGAAGGAAACCCTGTCGCGCCTGCGCAAGCAGGCGCTGAGTCTGCGCGCGGGCTCGCCCGCTGGAGGTCGCTCATGAAGAAGTCCATCGCCGTCCTGTTGCCGGCACTGCTGCTCTCCACCCTGCCGGCCGTCGCCGCCGACGAAACGCCGCCGCCGGGGTCCGAGGCGCGTGCCTGGCTCGACCTCCAGCGCAGTGGCGCGGCCGCCTCGCGCACGCCGCCGACGACCAGCGGCGAAGTCGCCGACCGGGTCTACCAGCGCTATCTGCAGAGCTTCGAGCACCCGCTGCCCGAGCGCTTCGAGCGCGAGGAGATCAATACCGGCGGCGGCTCGGGCAGTTCGGGCAGCCAGTAAGGGCTGCGACAGCGTCCTTACATCATGCGTACTCCGGGTCGGCAGCGCGGTGCCGCGGCGGTTTTCGCCGGGATCGCCCTGCTCGCCTGCCTGGCCAGCGTCGTGCTGGTGATCGATCTCGGGCGGCTGTTCTTCGCGCAGCGCGACATGCAGCGCATGGCCAACATGGGCGCCCTCGATGCGGCGCGCGTGGCCGGTGGTTGCTTCGGGCGGCGCGCGGATCCCCAGGAGGCTGCCTACAACGAAGTGCTGGCGAGCCTGCAGCGCAACGGCGTCACCTCGAACACCGGTGTCCAGATCCTCCGCCTGGACACCGGCCGCATGGTCACACCGGGTGACGGCCTGCGCTATTTCGAGGCCACGTCCGGCAACGCCCGGGCGGTACGCGTGGTCCTGCAGCGCCCCGCGCCGGTGCGCCTGATCCCGCTGTTCGAGAACGACGATGATCGTGAGCGGCGCCTGGAGGCCAGTGCCGTGGCCTACTCCGCGCCAAGGGCCAGCGTCTCGGTCAATACCCGGCTCGCGGGGGTCAGTCCGCCCCTGCTGCGCCCCTTCGCCGACGACGACGAGCCTTCCCTCGACCTGGTGAGCTATCGCAACCTGCTGGGCGCCGATGTTCCCCTGGGATCGATATTCGATTTCAGTGCCGGAACGCCCGACGAGGTGCTGGAATCGGAAATCTCCTTGTCTGATTTCCTGCGCAATGTCGTGACGGCGCTGGGAGCGACTGGCAATGCCGCGGCCCAGAACACCGCGGCCGTGATCGCCGCCAATGCCGACAGCAACCGGTCGGTAGTACCGAGCCAGTTCCTGTTCGTGTCGGATGCGACGACCGATACCACCACTGGCACCCTGTTCAGTGCCGGCCAGCTGATGGTGGCGGCCGCGCAGGCTGCCAATGGCTCCGACTTCCTCGATGTGCCGGTCGACCTGCCGCCGCCGCTGCTGGAAGGGCCGGTGCGCACCCGTGTGGTCACCCCGGGCCGACCCGCGAGCCTGTCGCCTGGCGAGACGCCCGATCCGGTGGAAGGCAACTACGCGGCCAACGCCCAGGGCGTGATCGAGGCGGCGCCGCAGCTGGTGCTCCCGCTGATCGGGCGCGTAACCCTGCCGATCTGGGCCGAGGCCGCTGAGGCGACGGCGCAGGTCACCGACATCGAGTGCGCCCGCAGCGGCGTGCCGCAGGAAACGGTGTGGATTCGGGCGCGCAGCAACGTCGCCCGCATCGGCATCGGTCGCTTTGATGACATCTCGGCGCCGAAGCCGGTGCCACAGACGGCGACGCTCTACGACTCCGATGCCGGCATTCCGGTGGGCCCCCTGACCTTGCCGGTGCATATCCGGCTGCGCGCCCGCGGCTTTGCCAATGTCCCCAGCGACGACGAAACGCTCGAGTACCGCTCGCCCTGGCCGCAGACCCAGTCCATCGGCCGACCGGAAGGCGAGGCCCTGCGAGGAGCCATTGCCGACCTGCCGGAAAATCTCGAGGTGGAAGTGGAGATCGACGTGCTCGGCAACAGCCTGCCGGTGGTGCCGGCCGTGGTCGATGCCGCGGTCAACCAAGCACGCATCCTGATCGGCAATGCACTGCGGACCGGGATCGCGGACAACGCCACCGCCCTGGCGGATGCACTCCTGGCCCCGGCGTTCAGCGCCGGCGGCCTGACCCTCGGCGGCGCCGACATCACCGTCCACAGTGTCGATGCCGACCAACCCTTTCTCTTCACGCGCTGACATGGCCTCGGTTCCAGCCCGGCGTCCGGTGCGACGCGCGCTCTGGCTGAGCGCCATGCTGGGTTCCCTGATCGGCGCCCTGGCAGCGTATTGCCTGGTGCATGCCTACCTGCTGCAGACCCGCCTGGAGCGTATCCAGGTGGGTGCGGAGTTGCAGGCAGCGCTGGCGCCGCAGCTAGGCCGGGGTGATCGCGGCCGCGCCCTGCGGCCGGTGCTGGATCAGCTCCTGCAGCAGGCTGCGTTGGGCCTGCGCTACCTGGCGGTCCGTGATGCCGAAGGCGTGTTGCTCGCCCGCCACGGTCGCTATGACTGGCTGGAACTGCCCCTGTTGCCCTATTCGGTTTCCGAGCGCGCCCAGGACCTGCTGTACGCGGTGACCGGGTCTTCGGGCGCTCGCCGGGTATTCGGTCCTGATCGCCGCCTGCTGGGCTCGGTCGAGTATCGCTTCGAGGCGGGTGAGGTCGCGGCGGTCCACGATGATGCGGTGACCCACCTGATGCGCGCCGGCTGGGTGGCTGGCCTGATCGCCATTCCCCTGCTGCTGGCGGCCGGCTTGCTGGCCTGGCGCTCGCGTGCGGCACCGCCAGCCTGGGCGCACCGCGCCGATCCGCGTGCGGTCGGTGCAGGCCGGCCCGGCGGCCCTGCAGGCCCGGCCACCGCCGTGACCAGCCTCGACGAGTTCCGCGCGCGGGCCGGCCTGGTCATGGACGCGCTGGAATATGGCGTGCTCACTGCTGACCGCGAGGGTCGCGTCACCTACCTCAATAGCACGGCCGAGCGCCTGACCGGCTGGAATCTCGCCGATGCGCGTGGCCGCATGCTGTACTCGGTGGTGCACGTGCTCGATTCCGGCGATCTGCCGACGCCGAGTGCGGCCGAGCGGGCGCTCACCGAGGGCGTGGATGTCCCGGCCTGCAGCGCCCGCTTGCGCGCGCGCCATGGCGAGACCCGGCCGGTCGAGACCATGGCCTGCCTGATCCGCACCCGTGAGGGCGCGCTGTTCGGCGTCACCCTGATGTTCCGGGACAATGCCTCTCAGGCCCGGGCGATGGATGCCCTGCGCCGCGAGGCACGCGTGTCACAGGCGGTGATCGATCACCTCGACGAAGGCCTGCTGACCACCGATACCGCGGGCGTGGTGCGCTTCGCCAATGCCCGCGCCGAGCGCATGTTCGGCTACTCGAGAGACGAGCTCGAGGGTTTCACCATCACCAAGCTCATGCCGGTGCCGTTCCTCAACACGCCCGACGTGCGCATCACCGACTACATCGCCGGCCGTGCGGCCGGCAAGCTGCCGAAGATCGTCGGCTGGCGCAAGGACGCCACCACCTTCCCGGTGGAGCTCTGGGTGCAGCCGATGAGCCTGGAGGGCGATGCCGGCCTGGTGGTGATCCTGCGCGACATCAGCGAGCGCCTGCGTGGCGAGAATCTGGCCTCACGCCTGGGCCGCCTCCTCGACAATGCCCTGGAGGAGATCTACATCTTCGACGCGCAGTCGCTGTTCTTCCTCGACGTCAACCGCGGCGCCCGTCGCAATCTTGGCTATCGCGCCGAACAGCTCTCGCGCCTCTCGCCCCTCGACATCAGCAGCGAGATCGATCCGGAAACCTTCCACAATTACCTGGCCCGTCTCCGCGGTGGCGAGCAAGAGCACCTCACCTATCGCTGCCGCCTGCGTCGCCATGACAGCACGACCTATCCCGTCGAGGTGCGCCTGAGCTACTCGCGCGAGGAGGAGCCGCCGGTGTTCATGGCGGTGGCTGTCGACATCAGCGAACGCCTCAAGTCCGAGGAGCAGCTGCAGCAGCTGGCTCACTACGATGCGCTGACCGGGCTGCCGAACCGGGTGATGCTCTATGACCGCCTCGAGCAGGCGCGCCTGGCCGCGCAGCGCGGCACGCGCATGCTCGGCGTGCTGTTCCTGGATCTTGATCGCTTCAAGGAGATCAACGACCGTCACGGGCACGAGGTCGGCGACCTGGTGCTCAAGGGCGTGGCCGAGCGCCTGCAGTCCGCCGTGCGGCCCACCGATACCGTGGCGCGCCTGGCCGGCGACGAGTTCGTGATCCTCGCGCCGGGCCTGCGCAGCGTCGAGGACGCCGGCTTCCTGGCCCAGAAGATCCTCGAGCGCTTCGCCCATCCGCTGGACATCCCGGGCCTGGACATCCACTGCCGCACCAGTATCGGCATCACCCTGTTCCCGCTCGACGAGAGCGACAGCGAAGGCCTGCTGCGCCACGCCGACGCGGCCATGTACGAGGCCAAGCAGGCCGGACGCGGCACCTGGAGCCTGTTCAGCACCGAGATCGACCCGGACAAGCGTCGTCGGCTGGAGCTGGAGCGCGAGATCCATACCGCGGTCGCGCTCAACCAGTTCCAGGTGCAGATGACGCCGATCATGGACGTGGAGCGCGACCTGTCGCGCGGTGCGCTCGTCGGCCTGTACTGGCAGCATCCGCGCTACGGGCGCATCGAGCAGGACGAACTGCTGCGGGCGGCGGGTCGCGCCGGCCTGCTCGCCGACATCGAACTGTGGCAGGCCTGCACGATCTGCGAGCAGCACTTCGCGGCGCGCCAGGCGGGCCTGTCCATGGTGCCGATGGTGCTGGGCATCTCGGGCTGGCAGCTGCGCGATCGCCTGTTCGTCGATCACCTGCGCGACCTGCTGTCACGCTACCAGGTGCCGGCCGACTCGCTGATCCTCGCGCTGACCCCGGACGGCTTCCTCGAGGCACAGGGCATGCATCCCGATGGCCGTCAGCTGCTCAAGATGGGCCTGCGCTTCGGCTTGCGCGATTTCAGCCGGGTCCCCGATCTGCACCCGGAGCTGCCCCTGGGCCTGATGCTCGTGGGCGAGCGCCTGCTCGGCGACGAGCAGGGAATGAAGAATGCGCTGACGGTGTCGCGTAGCCGTGGCATCCCCCTGATCGCGGCCGGCGTCAACCAGTCGCTGCAGCGCACCCGCTGGCATGCCGCCGGGGTTCGCCTCATGGCCGGGGCGACGCTGCAGCCGGCAATGGGGGGCAAGCAGCTGTTCAGCTGGCTGGAAGGCCGCAAGGTCGACCCGCTCTAGTCAGCGCCGCGGGGCGTCCCGGCGCGGATGGTCCGCGCCGCGCTTGATCGTCTTCAGTCCAGCTTTATCGCCAGCACGTCGCAATGGGCGCGCTGGACCACGTCCTCCTCCGTGTGGCTGAACCAGGCGGCGAGCCCGCGGCGGGGATGGTGTCCGAGGACGATGAGGTCGACCGCGAGGGCCTCGGCCTGGCGCATGATCTCGCGCGGCGTGCTGCCGTTGCCGACGTGCACGGCATCGGCCGGCACGCCGAGACGTGCGCACAGTTCCCGGAGCCGCGCCTGGGCCTGCTGGGTCAGCTGCAGCGACAGGTCGGGCGGCGCGGCCATCAGGGCCTCGCCAGTTTCCAGCGGGATGTACTCGACCACGTGCACGACCGAGAGGCGCGCACCGAACAGGCGGGCAAGATCCTGGGCCTTGCGGATCACGGTCTCGCCGGCCTCGTCGAGGGCGGCGGCCGCGAGGAGATGCTGGTAGCGCATGACGGGCTCCGGTCGGACCTGAACCCCGAGTATCCACGCCTGCCCGGGGGCGTCAACCGCCGCCGGTGATGTCTCAGACCGCCGACAGTCGGGCGAAGTCACGGGCGTGCAGGCGCTCGGCGCGGATGCCGGGATCAATGCCGGCGGCGCGGATGCGCTCGGCGTCCATCAGCTGTCGCAGGCCGTTGGCCAGGGTCTTGCGGCGCTGGGCAAAAGCCGCGGCGACGATCGCATCAAAGCGCGACCAGTCGGCGATTTCGAAGTCGGGCGCGCGCGGGACCAGGCGCACCACGGCCGAATCCACCTGCGGCGCCGGCTTGAAGGCGCCGGGGCCGACGTTGAACAGATGCGCCACCTCGCAGCGCGCCGCGAGCGCCACCGACAGGCGCCCATAGGCGTCCTCGCCGGGACCGGCGGCCATGCGTTCCACCACCTCCTTCTGCAGCATGAAGTGCATGTCACGGATGCCGTCGGCCTGGGCCAGCAGGTGGAACAGGATCGGCGTCGAGATGTTGTAGGGCAGGTTGCCGACTAGGCGCACTTGGCCGCCGGCCACGGCGAAGCGGCGGTAGTCGACGGTCAGGGCATCGGCCTGGGTGATGCGCAGGCCCGGGTTGTGGCCGCAGGCGGCCTGCAGGTGCGGAATCACGTCGCGGTCGAGTTCGACCACGTCGAGCGCGGGGATGCGCTGCAGCAGCGGCGCGGTCAGGGCGCCCAGGCCCGGTCCGATCTCGACGATCTGCTCCCCGGGCTGCGCGTTGACCGCGCGCAGGATGCGCTCGATGACGTTGGGGTCGTGCAGGAAGTTCTGCCCGAAGCGCTTCTTGGCGGCGTGGCTGCTCATGGGGTCTGCGCGGCCAGTTCGGTCGCCAGTCGCAGGGCGGCGCGCAGGCTGCCGGCATCGGCGCGGCCGGTGCCGGCCAGGTCGAGTGCCGTGCCGTGGTCTACGGAGGTGCGCAGGAACGGCAGGCCGAGGGTGATGTTGACGGCCTCGCCGAAGCCGGCGTGCTTGAGCACGGGCAGCCCCTGGTCGTGATACATCGCCAGCACCGCATCGGCGCCCTCCAGACGCTGTGGGGTGAACAG
>DASUDL010000033.1:0-4287 GCA_036275615.1 Solimonas sp. | reverse complement strand
GCACCCGCGAAGGCGCTGCCCGAGAACGCAACCGCGCCGAGCAGAGCGGCGCCGACAACCGAACGCTTGAATTCCATGTAAGCCTCTTGTCCTGATAGGGATAGTCCCGCGGCCATGCAACCCCCCGCGGCCCGCTTCCAGACCGCAAGGCCCGTGCCAAACACGGACCGCTGCCCGCGGAAGCCGGGGCCGCGGCTCGCGCAACGGCCGCCGGACCTCTCTATTTAATTATTAAAATCAATGCTTTGATGGACTATCCAGCACGACGGGGCGGCCTCGCGGCGGCCCCCGCGCGCCAAGGCCGGCGGACCGGACATCGTCGTGCCGCACCCTCCCGGGGCTTGCTGGCGGCGCACCAAAAAAGAAGGCCGGGTTGCCCCGGCCTGGTGCTGCGACGCCCCCTTGAGGGGCAAACCGCCCGAATTCAGTTCAGGCCGACGTCGAAGCGATAGCTCACGCCCAGGGCATAGCTGGTGGTGTCGTCCGGCTGGGCCGCGTCCTCCTCGCGGTCGACGGAGCGGGCCGCGGCGTAGACATTGAGGTTCTCGATCACCGTGTAGGACGCCCCAAGGGTGTAGGCGATCCCCTCGAACGGGGTGTTCTGCGTGTGGCCCACGCTGGCCGCCAGGCGCAGGCGGTCGTTGAGACCGTACCAGCCGGAGGCGAACGCGTACTCGCGATCATCGAGGCCGGCGCGCAGGTTCAGCTTCTCGAAGGAGGCGCCGAGACCCCAGCCCGGGGCCGCATAGGCGGCATAGGCGCGGACGGCTTCCAGCTCGCCGGCCGGACCGGGCAGGCCGATGGCCGCGAAGTTCTGGACACTGCCCGCCGTGCGGCCGGTGTTCAGGTCGAGCGCCTGCACGCCCACCGTGGCGCCCTCGGCGCTCCATTCGGCGCCGGCAGCGTAGTCGCCCTCTTCCGCATCGCCAGCGCCCTCATCGGTGAACACCGCCGCGTTGACCCGCAGACCGGCGACGGGTGCCGAGACAAAGGCCACCTGGTTGTTGATGAAGCCGTTGCCGACGCCGTCATTGGTCAGCGCCGACAGGCCGTAGCCAGCACCGGTGGTGATGCCAGCCGCGCCGGTGATGCCGGCCACCGAGGTGTTGTAGAAGGGGTCGAGCTTCTGTCCGCTGAGCTTGTAGGCCGTGGCCTGGCGGCCATAGCTCAGGGTGCCCCAGGGCCCGGTGACGCCGCCGAAGAACTGACGGGTGAGTTCACCGTCGCTGGTGCCGTTGTCGTTGTCGGCGAGGCGCTCGTACTGGGCAAAGACGCTCAGGCCCTCACCCCGGGTCAGTACGCGCAGGCCGACATGCGAGTTGTTGTTGTCCAGATCGCCATCGGTATCGCCACCGTCGGTGTCGAAATAACCGTAGGAGAAGCGGAAATCACCGTAGAGGCTGGCATCGACCTCGACGGCATGGGCCGGAAACGCAAGGGCGGCCGTGATCGCGGCCGCCCAGAGGGACTTCTGCATCGTTAGGTTCTCCCGTTGTCAGTGTGGTGAGGCACCACACGATACGGGAAAACCCCGGCGACTAGATGCCGGTCAGCTTCAGCAGGTGCTCGACCGAGGCCTTGACCTCGTCGTCGCTCAGGCTCGGGTCACCGCCCTTGGCCGGCATCTGGTTCTTGCCCTTGATGGCCGAGGCCACCAGGCCCTCGAGGCCGCCATTGGCCTTGCGGCGCTCGCCCCAGGCCAGCTTGTCGCCGGTCTTCGGAGCGCCGAGCACGCCGGCATCGTGGCAGCCGGCACAGAGCTTGGCGTACACCTGCTCGCCGGACATCGGTTCGCGCTTGGGCGCCGCGGCCTGCAGCTTGGCCAGCTCGCTGTTGTCGGTGATGACCTGGCCCAGGGGCTTGATGCGCTCCTCGAGCAGGCCGCGGGTCACGGCCTCGTCCTGGTGGATCTCGCCGGTGTCGAGGATGCGGGCCGCGACGATGCAGATGAAGAAGATGCCGAACAGCGCCGACAGCACGATCGCGAAGGTCGAGAAGAAGACCTTGTCGTGGTTCTTGTGATCCACGGATGCCACTCCCAGGAAAACCGTATTGGAATTCCGCGAAGTATAGCGGGCCGGGACGGGCATAATCCATGCAAGGACCCTCCCGCCCCCTTCCAACGATCGCCCGCGCATGGAGCTGACGCACCAGATCATCTTCGTCGCCGGCGTGCTGTTCCTGGTCAGCATCCTGGCCACGGCCATCACGCCCCGCCTGGGCGTCCCCCTGCTGCTCGTCTTCCTGGTCGTGGGCATGCTGGCCGGCGAGGACGGACCCGGCGGCATCCACTTTGCCGACTACCGGCTGGCCAACCTGGCGGCGACCGCGGCCCTGGCGGTGGTCCTCTTCGACGGCGGCCTGCGCACCCGCATCGCCAGCTTTCGCGTCGGCCTGCGCCCGGCCCTGAGCCTGGCCGGGCTCGGCACCCTGATCACCGCCGCCATCACCGGCATCCTGGCCACGGCGCTCCTGGACCTGCACTGGGCCGAAGGCGCACTGGTGGGCGCCATCGTCGCCTCGACCGATGCCGCGGCCGTGTTCTCGCTGCTGCACACCAAGGCTGTCTCGCTGAATGAACGCGTCACCTCGGCCCTGGAGATCGAGTCGGGCACCAATGACCCGATGGCCGTGTTCCTGACCCTGGCGGTGATCCAGTACCTGCAGGCCCCGGACCATTTCGGCTGGAGCGATGCCCTCGGCATGCTGCTGTGGCAGATGGCGGGCGGGGCGGCCATCGGCCTGGGTGGCGGCTGGCTGCTGCAGCGGGCCCTCGACCGCCTGCGCCTGGCCGATTCGCTCTATCCCCTGCTGGCCCTGTTCGGCGGCCTGCTCACCTTCGGCGTGGCCGGCGTGGTCCACGCCAGCGGCTTTCTCGCGGTCTATCTTGCCGGCCTCTACCTCGGCAATGGCGCGGTGCGCGGCCTCGCCGGCATCCGGCGCTTCCATGACGGCATCGCCTGGATGAGCCAGATCGGCATGTTCGTGATCCTGGGCCTGCTGGTCTCGCCACACCAGTTGCTGGAACTGCTGGTGCCGGGCCTGTTGCTGTCGGCCGCCCTGATCCTGGTCGCGCGGCCCGTGGCGGTCTGGCTGAGCCTGCTGCCGTTCCGCTTCCCCTGGCGCGAGCAGGCCTACATCTCGTGGGTCGGCCTGCGTGGCTCCGTCCCCATCCTGCTCGCCACCTACCCCTGGCTCGCGGGCCTGGAGCAGGCACAGCTGTACTTCAACATCGCCTTCTTCACCGTGCTGGTCTCTCTGGTGGTACAGGGCTCCACGGTCGCCTCGGCCGCGCGGCTGCTGGGCCTGCAGCTGCCGCGCACCTCGGCACGCGTGCATCGCGTCGACATCGACCTGCCGGGACAACGCGGCTACGAGGTGGTCAGCTACCGCATCGCTTCCAACAGCAGCCTGGTGGGCCTGCGTCACAAGCAGCTGCCCCTGCCCGAGCCCTCGCGCGTGATCAGCCTGGCCCGTGGCGGCCAGGTGCTGGCCTATCGCGACTGGGGGCCCTTGCGGGCGGGCGACTATCTCTCGCTGCTGGCGGCGCAGAGCGACCTGCCGGCGCTGGACCAGATCTTCGAGGCGGCGCGGCCGGCCGAGACCCCGGCGGCGCGCCTGTACTTCGGTGAGTTCGCGGTGCGGCCGGACGCCGGTGTCGCCGATCTGTGCGCGGCCTATGGCATCCCCGTGCCAACGGGCGCCGAGGGCGTGAGCCTGGGCGAGATCCTGGCCCGCCACCTGCCGCATCCGGTGGTGGGCGATCGCATCCGCCTCGGCGACCTGCAGCTGGTGGTCAAGCGCGTCGACGGCGACCGCGCGGTCGAGATTGGCCTGCGCCTGCCGCACTAGGCGCCCAACGAAAACGGCGCGCGAGACCCTCGCGCGCCGTCCGGGATACCGCCCCGCCCGCCGGCTTCAGAAGGCGTCGCCCGGCACGCGCACGCAGCCTTCCATCAGCACGCGCGCGGAGCGGGACATGATCGCCTTCTTCACCACCCACTGCCCGTTCTCATGGGCCGCCGCCGCACCGACACGCAGGGTGCCGGACGGGTGCCCGAAGCGCACGGCCTCGCGCGCACCGCCACCGGCGGCCAGGTTCACCAGGGTGCCGGGGATCGCCGCCGCCGTGCCGATCGCCACGGCGCAGGTGCCCATCATGGCGTGGTGCAACTTGCCCATGGACAGGGCGCGCACGTTGAGGTCGATCTCCGACGCCTTGATCGCCTTGCCGCTGGAAGCGATGTAGTCGGTCGGTGGCGCCACGAAGGCGATCTTCGGTGTGTG
>DASUDL010000032.1:0-2318 GCA_036275615.1 Solimonas sp. | reverse complement strand
GGCGTGGTGGTTGGGAAACGCGTTGACTGTGGATTAACACAGGGGTCGGGCGGCGGCGCATGCCGTGCAAGGGGCGGGAAGTGAGCACATCGTCATCCGCGAGGCGCGGAAGGTTCTGGCGCAGCGACTGGTTCGTGGGCGTGCTGGTGGTCATCGCGGTGGTCGTCCTCTACCAGGCCACCGACTTCATCGGCACGCTGGAGCGCCGCTTCTACGACTACGCGAGCACCGCCACCGCGCGCAAGCCTTCCGACCGCATCGCGATCATCGCGATCGACGACCAGAGCATCGCCAACATCGGCCGCTGGCCGTGGCCGCGCGACGTGCACGCCGAACTGATCGACAAGCTCAGCGGCGCCAAGGCCAAGACGATCGTCCATACCGCCTTCTTCTTCGAGCCGCAGACCGACCGCGGCCTGGCGCACATCCGCAAGATCAAGGAAGCGCTGGGCGACCCGGCCGGCCATCCCGCGGTGGAGAACGCCAGCAAGCTGATCGCCGAGGCGGAGCTTGCGCTGGACACCGACGGCAAGCTCGCCGCCAGCATGGCCCGGGCGGGCAACGTGCTCACGCCCAGCGTGTTCGGCCTGGGCGAGCCGCTGGGCAAGCCGGACAAGCCGCTCACGGCCGCGGCGCTGAAGAGCGCGCTGGACGACGGCAACGCGTTCTCGCTCGCCAGCGTGACCGCGCAGCAGCCGATCGACACCATCGGCAATGCCGCCGCGGGCATCGGCCACCTGAACCAGCTGGTGGACGTGGACGGCGCGGTGCGCTACGAGCCCATGCTGGTGAACTACTACGGCAAGGCCATGCCCTCGCTGGCGCTGCTGGCGGCCGCCAAGAGCCTGAACCTGAGCCCCGCCGACATCAAGCTCAACGTCGGGGAGTCCGTGCAGCTGGGCAAGCTCAAGGTGCGCACCGACGACGCCGCGCGCATGCTGCCGCAGTTCTACCCGCCGCGCGAAGGCAAGCCGGCCTTCCCGGTGGACTCCTTCTACGACGTGCTCACCGGCAAGATCCCCGCGAGCAAGTACGCCGACAAGATCGTGCTGGTGGGTGCCACCGCCGCCGGCGTCGGCACGCCCTTCCCTGCTCCGGGTGGCCAGAACCTGGCGCCGGTGGAGCTGATCGCGCACATCACCTCCAGCATCCTGGGCGAGCACTTCGTGGTGCAGCCCACCTGGGCGCTGCTCGCCTCGCTCGGCGCCTTCCTGCTGGTGGCGGCCTACCTGATCGCGCTGCTGCCGCGGCTGTCGGCCGGTATGGGCGGCGCGCTCACCGCCCTCCTGTTCGTCACGCTGCTGGGCGCCGAGTTCGGCCTGCTGTCCGGCGGCTCGGTGTGGGTGCAGCTGGTGTACCCGGCGACGCTGCTGCTGATCGGCCACATCGCCCTGACCACCAAGCGTTTCCTCGTGACCGAGGCGGGCAAGGTCAGGGCGGACGAGGAATCGGCGGAGACCAACCGCATGATGGGCCTGGCGCTGCAGGGCCAGGGCCAGCTGGACATGGCCTTCGACCGCTTCCAGCGCGTGCCCATGGGCGACGAGCTGATGGCCAACCTGTACAACCTCGCGCTCGACTTCGAGCGCAAGCGCCAGTTCAACAAGGCCGAAGCGGTGTACGAGCACATGGCCCGCTACAACCGCAAGTACAAGGACCTGGAAGCCAAGCTCAATCGCGCGAAGAACCTGTCCGAGACCGTGATCCTCGGCGGCGGCGGCACGCACCCGGGCGGCACCATGCTGCTCGACGGCGGCGCGGTGGAAAAGCCGATGCTGGGGCGCTACCAGGTGGAGAAGGAACTGGGCAAGGGCGCCATGGGCGTGGTCTACCTGGGCAAGGACCCGAAGATCGGCCGCGTGGTGGCGATCAAGACGATGGCGCTGTCGCAGGAGTTCGAGGGCGACGAGCTGAACGACGCGCGCGAGCGCTTCTTCCGCGAAGCGGAGACGGCGGGCCGCCTGCAGCACCAGAACATCGTCACCATCTTCGATGCCGGCGAGGAACACGACCTCGCGTACATCGCCATGGAATTCCTCAAGGGCCGCGACCTGGTGGGCTACTGCCGCGACGGCAGTCTGCTGCCGGTGCCGAAGGTGCTCTCGATCGTGGCGCGGGTGGCGGAGGCGCTGGCCTACGCGCACCGCCAGAACGTGGTGCACCGGGACATCAAGCCGGCCAACATCATGTACGAGCTGGATTCGGACACGGTGAAGGTCACCGACTTCGGCATCGCCCGCATCACGGACTCCAGCAAGACCAAGACCGGCCTGGTGCTCGGCACCCCCAGCTTCATGTCGCCCGAGCAGATCGCCGGC
>DASUDL010000031.1:0-10108 GCA_036275615.1 Solimonas sp. | reverse complement strand
TACGCGTTGGCTGCCCCTCCTGAACCAGCAAGGGTGAGAGAGAGTTTTGTCCTCTCCTCACTGAAAGTTCAGGGATGCCACACCGCTATCGACGCACTCGCAGCGGCGAGCCACCACCGCGATCCGGCTGACCCTGCTCCTGCAGAATGAGGGACAGCAAAGACGTCTCTGGCTATTGGTCTTCGAGCAGGGCCGCGAGGCGTGTTCGCGGTGAACGTTTTCCAGCGAAGGCACCGCGCCTGAAAAAGCCCCTTCTTTTGCTTACTTTTCTTGGGAAGGCAAGAAAAGTGAGGCGGTCCGACAGGACCGAAAAACGCAGGTCTTCACGACCGTGACAGAACCCCCCGCGAAGACGACCCAAGCCCAAGCCAGCTTTCACCAAACCGCCATCGTCCTTTCATCTTCACCCCCTACCGTGCGCGGCGCATGAGCGCCGCCCCGCCCCCTGTAACCGCCCCCGCTGCCGCCGACCTCGCCACCCTGCGCCTCGACGTGCAGGAACTGCATCCCACGACGACCGTCGACGAGGCCGCCGAGCGCTTCCTGGAGCCACAACACGAACGCATGCTCTGCCTCGCGGTGGTCGAACAGGGACGCGTGCTCGGCACCGTCAGCCGCCACGCCCTGAACGGCATCTTCCTGCGCCGCTTCGGTCGCGAACTCTACGGCGCCCGCCCGGTCACGGCGGTGATGAACGAACAGCCGCTGCGGGTCCGCCTCGACGCCGCCCTGGAGGATGCCGCGGCCTACGTGACCGCCCACCTCGGCTCGCCGATCACCGAGGACTTCATCATCGAGGACGCGCGCGGACACTACGCCGGCATGGGCGTGGTGCTCGACCTGTTGTCGGCCCTGCAGCAACGCGTGCAGGACGGCCAGCGCCGCCTGGGCGAGGCCTACGGGCAGCTGCAGGCCTCGCAGGCGCAGCTGGTGCAGTCGGAGAAGATGGCTTCGCTCGGCCAGATGGTGGCGGGCATCGCCCATGAGATCAACACGCCGCTGGGCTACGTGCGCAACAACGTGGAGATGATCCGCGATGTCTTCATGCAGACCGCCGAGGCCCTGGACCGCCACCGCCAGCTGGCGCGGCTGCTGCTCGACGAGGCGGCCAGCGCCGAGCTGATCGACGCCCAGCTGGCCGCCTGCCGCGAGGCGAGTGCGGCCCTGGGTGACGACGCCGTCCTGAGCGACACCCAGGCCCTGTTCGGCGACACCCTGTTCGGCGCCGACACGATCCGCGAGCTGGTGGTCAACCTGCGCAACTTCTCGCGCCTGGATCAGGCCCGCGTAGCCGAGGTGTCGATCCACGACTGCATCGACCAGACGCTGAGCATCGCCCACAACGCCATCAAGAACCGCGTGCAGGTGATCAAGCGCTACGGCGAGGTGCCGCGGGTGGCCTGCTCGCCCTCGCAGATCAACCAGGTGCTGCTGAACCTGGTCACCAACGCCGCCCAGGCGATCGAGCATGACCAGGGCAAGATCCTGATCCGTACCGAGGCCGATGCCGGCTGGCTGCGCGTCCACGTGCAGGACAACGGCAAGGGCATTCCGCCCGAACTGCAGAAGAAGATCTTCGATCCCTTCTTCACCACCAAGCCGATCGGCCAGGGCACGGGCCTGGGCCTGTCCATCGCCTTCCAGATCGTGCAGGCGCACGGCGGCCGCATCGATGTGGTGTCCGAGCCTGGCCGTGGCACCAAGTTCGTGATCAGCCTGCCCCTGCGCGCCGCCACCCCCGAGGCTCTCGCCGCATGACCACCGCCCTGCCCACGCTGCTGCTGATCGACGACGAGGAGCGCATCCTGCGCTCCCTGGCGATGATGTTCCGCGGCCACTACGACCTGCACACCACCACCGACCCGCAGGAGGCGCTGGCCCTGGTCGCCGCCAAGCCGGTACACGTCGTGGTGTCCGACCAGCGCATGCCGCTGATGCGGGGCGCCGAGTTGCTGCAGAAGGTGCGCGAGCGCTCGCCCTGCACGATGCGCATCCTGCTCACCGGCTACTCGGAGCTGGACGCGGTGGTCGCCTCGGTCAACGAGGGCGAGATCTTCCGCTTCGTGAACAAGCCCTGGGACGCGCAGGAGTTGCGCGACACCGTGCGCCAGGCCGCCCAGATCTCCGCCTCCCTGCTGGCCGCCGGCCGTTCGGCGCCGCCCAGCCCGCTGATGACCGAGACCGGCAGCTTCGTGGCGCCGCTGGCCCTGCCCGAGTTCGCCGAGACCCTCCTGGTGATCGACGACGACGCCGAGATCATGCGCGCCGTCCAGGAGATCGTCGGCAACCAGCAGCCGGTGGTCTGGGCCCGCTCCCTGGAGGAGGCCATGCTGGCGATCGAACGCCACAACGTGGCGGTGATCGTCTCGGAGCTGGCCGTGGCCGGCGAGAGCGTCACCGGCCTGCTCAAGCTGCTCAAGGCCCAGCATCCGGAGATCGTCACCGTGGTGCTGACGCCCTTCCAGGACGTCTCGGTGTTCGTGGGCCTGATCAACCAGGGCCAGGTCTACCGCCTGCTGCCCAAGCCCCTGCGTCGCGGCGCCTTCGGCATGAGCATCGCCAGCGCCCTGCGCCACCACCGGCTGCTCAAGGCCGCACCGGACCTGCGCGCCGCCCATGCCGTGGTGCGCACCACGGCCAGCGAGGATCCGGGGGTTTCCACCCGGGTCATGGGCTTCCTGTCGCGTCTGCGCGGCCGGAACTCCGCCACCGCCACCGTCTCCTGAGCCGGAAGAAGCCCGGGTTCTGGCCGCCACCGGGCATTTAAGCCCCGCCCCGGGGCACCCCGGCACCCCGCCCTGCGGCCGGAAACGTGCGCCGGTCCTCATCCGGCGGCTGCCGGTTGTCCGGCCATCCGCTATGATCGGTCACACAAAATAGTCTTACGGGGAGTCTCCATGCGTCAGCGCGTTCGCCTGCTCGTCCTGCTTCTTGCCTCGGCCACCGCCCCGGCCATGGCCCAGGATGACCCGCCGCGCAGCTGCCAGGCCCATATCGATGGCCAGTGGCAGCTGCTGGGCACCGGCTCGGTGAATTCCTGCCTCAAGGGAGTCGACCGCTGGGTGCCGGACTACAACGCCCAGGGCTTCAAGTTCGGCCTCTGGGGCGACACGATGCTGTCGGCCGACCAGTACTACTACTACAACTCCGACAACGGCGGGCAGAGCTGGAACGCCGTGGGCCTGAAGGCCGACCTGGCCAAGGCGACGGATCCGGCACCGGAACTCCCGGGCCCCGGCGCAGCCTCCGTGGTGGCCGCCATCGCGGTCGAGGCCGAGGCCAACCCGGCCGCGGCCGCCGCAGCCGAGGCCGAGGTGGAGCAGATGCCGGCCGAGGACAGCAGCCCCGCGGTCACCACGAGCCCGGCCGCTGCCGCGCCGGCCGCCAGCACCAAGCCGTACACGCACACGGCCCCGGTCGTGGCGGTGAACCCGGCACTGGTTGCCGCCAGTGCCAGCACCACCCAGCAGCCGACCAGCGCGCCGCGCAGCAGCACGGCCAACCGCCGTTCCTGCAGCCTCCACGTCGGCGGCCGCTGGCAGAGCAAGGTCAACCTGACGATCGAGCAGTGCGCCGCGGAGCTCGACAAGAGCCCCAACGTCTACGACAGCAACGGCTTCAAGTACGCCTACTGGAGCGGCGTGTTCCTGGCGGCCAACAAGTACGAGGTGCTGCAGTCGCCGAACTCCGGCGCCTGGCAGGTCGTGATCAAGCGCCAGTAAGGCAAGGCTGCACAAAGACCCCCGGCCCGTCCGGGGGTTTTCGTTTGTACCGAGGGACCAGGCGGCGATCGACCGTCATCAGGGGGCAACCGGGCGCTGTCAGGCTCGCAGGCTTTGCCGATATCCAAGACTCTGGGGGAAACCATGTCGAAGCGTTCCGGGGACGACCGTCCCGATGCATCCCGTCGCCGCCTGCTGACCGGCCTGGCCGCCGCCCCTGCGCTGGCGGGCCTGGCCGCTGCGCCGGGCTGCGCCGACAACCGCGGGCCGGCCAGCAGCGCCGGCAACGGCCTCTCGCCTGCCCCGCAGGCCCCGGCGGGCGTGATCCTGCCCAACCCGGCGGACTCCGGCATCGATCACGTGGTGATCGTGATGATGGAGAACCGGTCCTACGATCATTTCCTGGGCTGGGTGCCCGGCTCCGACGGCGTCCAGGCCGGCGCCCGCTATCCCGACCGCAAGGGCCGCATGGTCGAGACCTTCCACCTCGCCAGCGACGCCGAGTACGGTTACCAGGGCTGCGGCAAGGAAGACCCGGACCATGGCTACGACGGCGGCCGCGTGCACCTCGCCGGCGGTGCCCTCAACGGCTGGCTGGCAACGGTGGGCGAAGCCAGTGTCGACAGCGACAAGTTCCCGGTCGGCTACTACAGCCGCGAGGACCTGCCCTTCTTCGCCGGCTGCGCCGACCACTACACGGTCTGCGACCGCTACTTCCACGGCATCCTCGCCTCGACCTACCCCAACCGCATCTACCTGCACGCCGGAGAGACCGACCGGCGCGAGAACACGCTCACGCCCTCGTCCCTGCCGACCATCTGGGATCGCCTGGATGAGAAGGGCGTGAGCGGCCGCTACTACTTCCACGACCTGCCGGTCACCGCCTTCTGGGCCAACAAGTACCTGGCGCTCAGCACGCGCTTCGAGCAGTTCCTGCTGGATGCCGCGGCTGGCCAGCTGGCCAACGTGTCCATCGTCGACCCGCGCTTCGTCGGCGAGGCCCCCAACGGCGTCACCAACGACGACCACCCGCAGGCGGATATCCGCAACGGCCAGGCCTTCCTCAACTCGGTCTATGACGCCCTGCGCAACAGCCCGCAGTGGGAGCGCAGCCTGATGATCGTCGTCTACGACGAATGGGGTGGCTTCTACGACCACGTCACCCCGCCGGTGGGCCCGGTGACCGAGGCCGAGAAGGCCCTGCCCAACGACGGCCGCCTGGGCTTCCGCGTGCCCGCCGTGATCCTCGGCCCCCGCGCCCGACGCAACCACGTGAGCCATCTGCAGTTCGATGTGAACTCCGTGCTCAACCTCCTGCGCTGGCGCTGGGACCTCGGCCCGCTGGGTGCCCGCAGCGACTGGTCGCTGAACATGGCCTACGCCCTGGACTTCTCCGGCGCCCCCAAGACCGAGGCCCCGGCCTTCGAGGTGCCGCTGGGCCCCTTCGGGGCCGACTGCATGACCGGCATCCCCGTGCCCTTCCCGAACTTTCCCGGCAGCTTCAGCGCCATGACTGCTGCACAGATCAAGCAGGCCCAGCACAACCTGGAATGGATCGGCCTGCGCGAGATGGCGCGGGCCCATGGGTTCGAGGTCTAGGCCGGACTGAAGTGACGACGGCGGAGCGGCGCTGAGAGGCGCTCCACCGTCGTGCGACGCCCGAGCAGAACAGGAAACGACCGGGAGGGACGGCATCGTGGAAGCACTGGAAAGCTGGGGCGGGCGACAGTGGCTGTATGTCATCGTCCCCGTCGTCATCGTGGTCGCGATGCTGCCCACCCTGGTCGCCCTGGCGCTGAAACGACAGGACTGGCGGAAGATCTTGGCCTTCAACCTCGTTGCCGCCCTGTCGTGGCCCGCCTGGATTGCGACACTGGTCTGGGCCAGTACTGGCGTGCAGAAGGACGGCATCAAGGCCGCCGCGCCCAGGCTGCCGTCCTGGTTCTGGCCGGTGCTGATCCTGGCGCTGGTCGGGGGTTATCTGGTCTACGGCCTGATCGCGAGCTCGCCGTGATGACGTCGATCCGGCAGAAACGAGGGCACTTTCACTGCGTCCGTGCCTGGCGGATGAGCCGGCGGTGCTGCAGGCCGTAACATTCATCCCACCCTTATCGCCCGGAGACCGCATGCTGGCCTTCTTCACGAGCTTCCTGCTCTCGCTGCTGGCCTGGACGCTTTTGGAGTACGGGATCCATGCGGGCCTGGGCCATCTGCGGCACGGGCGCCTGCTGGTGACGTCCGAGCACCGGAAGCACCACAAGGACATCCTCTATTTCACGCCGCTGCCGCTGAAGATCCGGGGCGCCCTGCCGGTGCTGCTGGCCCTGCTGGCGGTGGTGGGTGGCGCCGGTGGCCTGGCCGCCGGACTGGGCAGCGTGATCGCGGTGGCGCTGGGCTGGTCCACCTACGAGGTGCTGCACCAGTTCATACATGTGAAGGGGCCGCAGGGACCCTACACGCGCTGGGCCGCGCGCCATCACCTCTCCCACCACTTCGGCCATCCCCGGGCCAATTTCGGGGTGACCACCTCGCTCTGGGATCACGTCTTCCGGACCTACCAGTCCGTGCCACAGGTCCGGGTTCCCGCGCACCGCCTGTCGGACCTGCCCTGGCTGGCGGTCGAGCGGCAGGGCCAGGGCCCGGCCCGTCCGCATGCCGCGGACTATCAGCTGACGGCGCCGGGCGAAGCCATCGCGGCCTGAAGCACTGGGCCGGGTCCGGAGACTTCAGCCCCCGCAGGCCGCGAACGCGGCCGCCGCACTCCCGGCCGCCTCGATCGTGGCCCGGTCGCAGTAGCGCACCCGCGGCAGGTCCTCGCCCATCACCTCCACCGCGGGCGTGCCATAGGGCACGTTCTGGATCGCCTGGGCGTAGTGCGGCGAAGGCAGCATGTGGCGGTAGATGATCACGGAGTCGGGATAGGCCGCGCCCCAGGGCAGCCAGGCCAGGCCCGGCACGGTGTCGACAGTGGCGGGACGCTCGGCGGGGTCGGAGACGACGATGGTGAAGTAGCCCTGCGCGTCCAGCGGCACCTGCGCGTCGTGCAGGCAGGCGACGTAGCGCTGGCTGACGAACTCGTTGGTGCAGATCGACCAGTAGCGCAGCTGCGCGGCGCCCAGCGGCGCCTCGCGGGCCGGTGAGGCATGGCTCGGCGCGCGGCCGCGCAGCAGGTACAGCGAACCCTGCTCACGGCTCATCATCGTGGTGACGTAGGCGTTGTCGGTGTTGCTGAGGAAGCCGCCCCCGGTGTCGCCCGCGGTCACCGCCTGCAGCGGCAGGCTGAAGCCGGCGGCGTTGGACAGCAGCAGGCGCAGCGTTTCCGGCAGGCCGTAGAAGCGCACCAGGGCCGGCTCGTCGGGCGCGATGGGCACCGGCAGCAGTCCGACCACGCCTGGATCGCTGGAGGTGCGGATCAGGTCGTTGAGCAGCGCCGGCACGGCCTGCGGCACCTGCGGGCGGCAGGATTCCAGGGCGATCGGCGTGTCCTGGCCCTGTGCCTCCAGGGTGAGCGTGGGCAGCGGCACGCTGCCGCTGCGCGAGCCCTCCGCGAGGTAGATGCGGTAGATCAGCACCCAGGCCGGATTGGGCAGCGCGGCGGCGCCCCCGGGCAGGCGGATCTCGCCGGCGTACAGGGTGTTGGGGCTGCGGGTGGCCGGCACCGCCCCCGGCTCGACGTAGGCGCGATAGCGGCCGCCCGCGGGCGCCGCCGTGCGATAGGGATTGCCGCCCTCGACCGGGTCGAGCTGGTAATCGGTGCGCGCGTCGGTGGGTCGCAGCGCCGGATCGTAGGTGTTGTACGAGAAGTAGCGGGCCTGCGGGTACTGGCCCTCGATGCGCAGGCGCGTGCCGGGCAGCGCCGGCACGGCCGCCACCCAATAGTCCGCGCCCTCGTCGGGGTAGGCGATGTTGAGCAGGTCCGGATCGCTGCGCAGCAGCCAGGAGCAGTTGGCGGCGACCGCCAGGGTTTCCTCGGTCGGCTGCGGTGCGGGAGCGCCCTCACCCCGTCGCGCCGCGTCGTCGGATCCGCAGGCGGCCAGCGCCAGCAGCACCGGCAGCCACAGCCCGCGGCGCAGATGCCGGCCCAGGCTCACGACTCCTCCTTCGGCTGGAACAGCTTCATGAACTGTGCGAAACCAAGCTTGTTGCCCTGGGTGACCTCGAAGTCCTTCACCAGGCTGAGCGCCGGGTTGCGCACCTGCGCCAGCATCTCCTTGAAGGCCTGGGCAGAGACACGCACGACGATGTCGGCGTCGGCGCGCAGTTCGGGCACGACCTCGCTGGCGCCGCGGCGGACCAGGTAGGTGTAGCGCTCGGGGCTGTCGCTGAACTCGAAGCCCACGGCGATCACGGTGTCGGCGGCGGCCTCGGCGTCGAGGTTGACGGCCAGGCCATCGAAGAAGCGGCGCAGCGGCATCTGCGCCAGCATGGCCGGGGTCGGATTGAGCAGGCGCTTGGGCAGCACGAACTCGCCAGCCAGCTCGCGTGCGGTCATCAGGTACCAGTGACGGGCATTGGGGTTGGCCTCGCGCTCGCCCAGGGCCTTGAGTGCGGCGATGCGCGCCTGCTTCACGGCGGCATGCTCCGGCTGCAGGCGCAGCACGTGATCGGAGAGTTGCAGCGCCCACTGATGGTCGCCACGGGCCTGGGCCTCGGTCGCCTGCTTCGCCAGGGCGTCCAGACCGCCGGCCAGGGTCGCCATGCGTTCCGCGGTCTGGTCGGGCGGCAGCGGCTGCAAGGTGGCGGGATTGCCGTCGAACCAGCCGAGATTGCCCACGAAGATGCTCCGGGCCGTCCACGAGGGCTTGCCGTAGAACTCCTGCAGGAAGGGCGAGGCCGCCAGGTGCGGCGGCAGGCGCAGCGTCGCCGCAATCTCGTCCGGCGTGCGGCCCTGGTTGATCAGGCGCAGGGTCTGGTCGTAGAGGTAGCGGATGCCGTCGCGGTAGTCGGTGAGCACCTGCGCGATCTGTGCCTCGTCGGTGAGCGGACGCGTATGGCTGGGCACCAGCACGGCGGGCTTGAGCGCACGCATGGCATCGATGGAGTCGGCCCACTGGCGCGGATCGCGGTAGGAGGTTCCGCGGATCGTGTAGAGATTGGGGAAGGCCTTGTACAGGTTGTCGCCCGGCAGCAGGATGCGCCGCTCCGGCAGCCAGACGAAGATCTGGTCCTCGGTCTCGCCGGGTGCGTGCACCAGCTGGAAGCGGATGCCCGCCACCGTATCCTCGAGCCGGTCGTCGAACTCGCGGGTGGGGCGGATCGTGTCGACCGTGCTGTGCTCGTGCAGCCCCAGCTCCGGGCCGATGCCGAGATTCACCATCTCCTCGGGCGTCAGCAGCGCACCGTACATGCGCAGCGAGCGCTTCGTGATCGCGGTCTGCAGCTCGATGGAGGTCTTCTCCATGTTGCGAACGACGTCGCGGTGCGCGTACACCGGAACCTCGGCGCCACCGCTGAAGACGCGGGCGCCGCCGATGTGGTCGGGGTGCGAATGGGTGTAGATCAACGCCTTGACCGGCTTGGTCGTGATCTTGCGGAACTCGGCCAGCACGACCTGCGCCGCCTCGGCCGTCTCCATGGTGTCGACCACGATCACGCCATCCGTGCCTTCGAGCAGGATGCTGTTGGCGATGCCGTAGCCAATGGCGACGTAGACGCCCTCGGTGACCTTGACCACGCCGCGCGCAAATTCGGCGCTGTGCGCGCTCAGGGCCGCCGGACTGGTGACCGGGGGCGCCGGGGCGGGCGTCTCCGCGCCGCAGGCCGACAGGATCAGGGACAGGGCCAGCAGGGCGGCCGGCATCCGGGTGGCAGTGCGCATCGCAATCTCCTCGGGGCGGCCATGGACCGGGCCGTCTGGGAAGCAGCCTAGCCAGTCCCGGCCTTGCACGACTTGTCCGGATGGGACAGTGTCACGACATGTCCGAGGCGACCACGCTGACCACCTGGGCCGCCGCCGTCGCCGCGGCGCTGCGGGCCCGCGGCGTCGCGGCCGAGCCTCTGCTGATCGCGGCCGGCCTGGACCCTGCCCTACTGGACCGCCCGGGCGCCCGCTACCCCACGCGCGGCATGACCCGCTTCTGGGAACTGGCCGTGGCGGCGACCGATGAGGCCCTGCCGCTCACGGTACCGCGGCATGTGCAGCCGGCCACCCTGCATGTCCTCGGGCAGGCGCTGCCCCTGAGCCGGAGCGGGCTCGACGCGCTGGTGCGCATGGCCCGCTACTCGCGGCTGGTGACCGATGCCGCCAGCATGCGCCTGCAAGCCACGACGCAGGAGATCCGCGTGGTCTACAGCGCACCACACCCGGACCTGCCGCTCGCCCAGTCGGCGTTCCTGGCGTTCATGGCAACCGCTGTGGACCTGTCGCGCCTGCTGGCCGGACCGCG
>DASUDL010000030.1:0-2584 GCA_036275615.1 Solimonas sp. | reverse complement strand
AGCGCATCCAGCACGCGGAACTGCTCCGCGACCTTGAAGGGCGAGTAGTGGGGCAGCATCACGCCCGCGCTGCCGATGCGGATGCGCGAGGTGCGCACCGCCACCGCCGCCATCAGGATCTCGGGGGCGGTGCCGACGATGGCGGGAAGGGCGTGGTGCTCGCTGACCCAGAAGCGGTCGTAGCCCAGGCGCTCGCAGTGTTCGGCCAGGGCGACGGTGTTGCGGATGGACTCGTCCTGCGGGCGGCCCACGCAGGCGACGGACTGGTCGAGGACGGAAAGACGCAGGTTTTCGCGCATCCGCGCATTGTGTCCGCTACGCCAAGTCCTCGCTGCGGCCCAGGTCGGGCCGCCTCGGTCCCGCTACGCGAGATCCTCGTTCCATTCGTGGAAGGTGCACTTGCCCACCACGCCATTGAGCATGAAGGGATCGTCCCGGGCGAACTCCTCCGCCGCCGCGCGCGAAGTGAAGACGCCCAGCGCGCCCACCGGCGGGGCGCCGTAGGGCCCGGCCATCAGCAGCACGCCGCGGCCGTGGAATTCGCGCAGGCGCGCCTGGTGGCTGGCGATGTGCGCGGGCACCTTGCTCAGGCCGTCCTCGGCCAGCTCGTAGAACATCAGCACTTTCATGCGCGACAGGATACGCCCGCGCTGCTAGGCTTGCACAAATGCCCATCCGGATCGTTCAACTGGGAACGCCCCGTGCACCCGGCGAAGGCCTGCGCATCGGCACGGTGCGGCGGCCGCCGCGCGGCGTGCCCAAGGCGGAGTTCGCCAGCCGCGACTACTACGACGTCTGGCTGCCCAATCTCGCACCGAGCGCCGAGCTGGTGGCCGAGGGCCTGTCGGCGCAGGACCCGAAATCCTGGGCAGCGTTCACGCGCAAGTACCGCGCGGAGATGAAGCAGCCCGATGCCAGCCACCTGCTGGACATGCTGGCCGCGCTGTCGCACCAGGCGGCGTTCTCGCTCGGCTGCTATTGCGAGGACGAGGCGCGCTGCCACCGCTCCCTGCTGCGCGGGCTGCTGCAGGAGCGCGGCGCGGAGATCGCCTAGCGCTCAGATCCCGAGGATCTTCTTCGCCTCGCCGAGGTCCTTCATCGACTCGGCGTGCTTGCCGGCCTTGTGGTGGTCCTCGCCGCTCTTGCGCAGCTTGGCGACCTTGTCCGCGTCTTCCTTGGACAGCTTCGGCTTGGCGGCCAGCTTGGCGTCGATGGCCTTCATCTCGACCGGGCAGCTGCCGGCCCAGGCGGCGCCGGCGAGGAAGGCGCCGGCGATCAGGATAAGCGGTGCACGCATGGAGGTCTCCTCAGGGGGGACCCGAACTTTGCCCCGCCGGGCCGCGCGCCGCTTGCGTGTTTTCCCGCAATACCGGCAGCAGCGGCGCGCCGCACATCTGGCAGTAGCGCGCCTCGGGCCCGTAGCCCGTGGCGCCGCAGTTCTCGCAGGCGCGGGACGCGGCCCCCATGCGCACGTGCCGCATCGCCGTCATCTCCGCGGTGACGATGCCCGTGGGCACGGCCAGCGTGCCCCAGCCGAGCAGCATCATCACCGAGGCGATGAATCGGCCGGCCTCGGTCTTGGGCGTGATGTCGCCGAAGCCCACGGTGGTGATGGTGGTGATCGCCCAGTACACGGAGGTGGGGATGTCCTTGAAGCCGTGCTCCGGTCCCTCCACCACGTACAGCAGCGTGCCCAGGATGAGCGCCACCATCAGCACGGCCGAGAGGAACACCAGGATCTTGCGCCGGCTTGCGGCCAGCGCCGCGCCCATCATCTGGTACTCGACGACGTAGTCCGTCAGCTTGAGCACCCGGAACATGCGCAGCAGCCGCAGGATCCGCACGTCGATCAGCGCATGCGACTCCGGAAAGAAGATCGCCAGGTAGGTGGGCAGGATCGACAGCAGGTCGACGATGCCGAAGAAGGACAGCGCGTACTTCAGCTGCCGCTTGACGCTCACCAGCCGGGCGAGGTATTCGACGGTGAACAGGATCGTGAAGAACCATTCGAGCACGTCGAAGACGGCCCGGAACCGCCGGTGCATCGACGGTACGCTGTCGAGGATCACCACCGCCACGCTCACCAGGATGAGCACGATGATCACCTTGTCGAACAGGCGTCCCTCCGCCGTTTCCGACTCGAAGATGATCTCGTGCAGGCGCCTCCGCCACGGCTCGGTGGGCTTGCCCAGCTCCGCTTCGTTGCCCGGGATCACGCGCGCCTCCTCATGCCACCGGCTGCCGGTAACGCTCCCAGGCCTGCGGCGTCGGCGTCGTGCCGGCGCCCGGCAGGGCCGGAAGCCGGAAGAAGCCCTCGCTGACTTCGGCCGGGTCGGTGAAGCAGTCCTTGATCCAGGGGATGTATTCCAGCACCTGCACGGCCGGATGCGCGTAGGCGAGGTGCACGTGCACCTGGCTCATGTCGCCCGCATGCGGCGCCACCGGCAGCCGCCAGCTGGCGGCCGCATCGCACACGCGCAGCACCTCGGTCAGGCCGCCCATGCGCGTCACGTCCGGCTGCACCCAGTGGATCGCCTGCTGCTGGAAGAACTCGGAGAAGGCGTCCTGCGTGTACAGCTGCTCG
>DASUDL010000029.1:0-4172 GCA_036275615.1 Solimonas sp. | reverse complement strand
GTTCGAGCCAGTCCTTGCGATGATTCGCGCGCTTCTTCGCCAGCAGCATGTCGACCGTTTCCTGGGTCTGCTCGGCGTCGTTGTCGAGCGAGAGCTGCACCAGACGGCGCGTGTCGCGCGCCATCGTCGTTTCGCGCAGCTGCAGCGGGTTCATCTCGCCCAGGCCCTTGAAGCGGGTGACCTGCAGCTTGTGCTTGTTGCCCTCGGCCTGGAGACGATCGAGGATGCCCTGCTTCTCGGCCTCGTCGAGCGCGTAGAACACCTGCTTGCCGGCGTCGATACGGAACAGCGGCGGCATGGCGATATACACGTTCCCGGCCTCGACCAGGGGCCGGAAGTGCTTCAGGAATAGCGCGCACAGCAGGGTGGCGATATGCAGACCGTCGGAGTCGGCATCGGCCAGAACACAGATCTTGCCGTAGCGCAGGCCGGTGACGTCGGCCGCCCCCGGATCGACGCCGATGGCGATGCTGATGTTGTGGATCTCGTCCGAGGCCAGGGCCTCGTTGCTGTCGACTTCCCAGGTGTTCAGGATCTTGCCGCGCAGCGGCATGATGGCCTGGTACTCGCGATCGCGCGCCTGCTTGGCGGAGCCGCCCGCGGAATCGCCCTCGACCAGGAACAGCTCGGTGATGGCCGGATCCGAGGATACGCAGTCGGCGAGCTTGCCCGGTAGTGCGGGGCCGGTGGTGACCTTCTTGCGCACCACCTGTTTGGCCTGCTTGAGGCGGGCATTGGCATTGGCGATGACCAGCTGCGCCACCTGCTCGCCCTGCTCCGGATGCTGGTTCAGCCACAGGCCGAAGGAGTCGTGCACCACCCCCTGCACGAAGGCCGCGGTCTCGCGCGAGGACAGGCGCTCCTTGGTCTGCCCGGCGAACTGCGGGTCCTGCATCTTGACGCTGAGCACGTAGGCGCAGCCCTGCCAGACATCCTCCGGCGTGAGCTTCAGGCCGCGCGGCAGCAGGTTACGGAACTCGCAGAACTCGCGGATCGCCTCGGTCAGGCCGGTGCGCAGGCCGTTGACGTGGGTGCCGCCCTGCGCCGTGGGGATCAGGTTGACGTAGCTCTCGGCCACCGGCTCGGTCTTCGCGCCCTCCTGGTTCAGCCAGACCAGCGCCCACTCGGCTTCTTCGCGCGCGGCCTTGAACTGGCCGATGAAGGGCTCGGCCGGCAGCGTCTCGGCGCCCTGCAGGGCGTCCCGGAGGTAGTCCGGCAGGCCGTTCTCGTACTGCCAGACCAGCTCTTCCTTGGCGACCTGATCCTTGAGCGTGACCCGCAGGTTGGGGCACAGCACCGCCTTGGCACGCAGGACCTGCTTGAGGCGCGGCAACGAGAACTTGGGGCTGTCGAAGTACTTCGGATCGGCCCAGAAGCGCACGGTGGTTCCGGTGCGGTTCTTCGCGACCGTGCCGATCTCCTTCAGGGGCTTGGCGCGTTCGCCATCCTTGAACTCGATCTGGTACTCGACGCCGCCGCGGCACACCCGCACTTCCAGCTTGCTGGACAGCGCATTGACCACGGACACGCCGACGCCGTGCAGGCCACCGGAGAACTGATACTGCTTGTTGGAGAACTTCGCGCCCGAGTGCAGCTTGGTCAGGATCAGCTCGACACCGGTGACCTTGTGCACCGGATGGATATCGACCGGCATGCCGCGACCATCGTCGGCCACTTCCAGAGAGCCGTCCTCGTGGACCGTCACCGTGAGGTTGCGGCAGTGGCCGGCCAGCGCCTCGTCGACCGCGTTATCGATGACTTCCTGCGCGAGGTGGTTGGGCCGGGTGGTATCCGTATACATGCCCGGGCGCTTGCGCACCGGGTCCAGGCCCTGGAGAACTTCGATCGCTTCTGCGCTGTAATTGCTTGCGGCTGCCATGGGGTGGGTCGTCGAAAGGCGCGGGGACCTTAACGGATGAATCCGGACCGGGCAACCGGGCTACACTTGCCCGCGCCGGGCCGTCACAGCGCCGGGAGAGGTGTTTCTTTTTTACGCGCTTTGCGCGAATTGTCAATCATTTATCACAAGGACGGCCCCCCGATGCCCAAGAAGCCGGAACCCGCCGATGCCGACCCGGTCGGCCGCTTCGAGGAAGCCCTGCGGGAGCTGGAAGGCATCGTCCAGAACCTGGAGCGCGGCGACCTGCGCCTGGACGACTCGCTGAAGCTGTTCGAGCGCGGCGTGCTGCTCACGCGGCAATGCCGGCAGTCGCTCGACAGCGCCGAGCTCAAGCTGCGCAACCTGCTGGATCCGGCCGCCGGGGACGCCGCCCCGTGAAGCCGGGATTCATCGACCGGACACCGGTCTACCGGGAGCGCCTGCGCCAGTCCTTCGAGCGCTGGCTGCCGGCCAGCGACCACTACCCTGCCCGCCTGCACGAGGCCATGCGCTACGCCTGCGAGGGCGGCAAGCGCCTGCGCCCGCTCCTGGTCTATGCCGCGGGCGAAGTACTGGGCCTGTCGCCGCGCAGCCTCGATGCCCCGGCGGCCGCGATCGAGCTGATCCACGTCTACTCGCTGGTGCACGACGACCTGCCGGCAATGGACGATGACGACCTGCGCCGCGGCCGCCCCACCGTGCACAAGGCCTATGACGAGGCCACGGCCATCCTGGTCGGCGACGGCCTGCAGAGCCTGGCCTTCTTCGTGCTCGCCCATGACCATGAGGCCGGCCTGGAACCCGCCCAGCGCCTGCGCATGATCGAAGTGCTGGCCGACGCCGCCGGCTCGCGCGGCATGGTGGGCGGCCAGGCCGTGGACCTGGCCTCCGAGAACCAGCACCTCACGCTGCCGGAGCTCGAGGCCCTTCACATCCACAAGACCGGTGCGATGATCCGGGCCTGCCTGCGCCTGGCCTGCTATGCCAAGTCACCGCTGGACAGCCGCTACCTGGACGCCCTGGACCGCTACGGCAAGTGCCTGGGGCTGGCCTTCCAGATCCAGGACGACATCCTCGACATCGAGTCGAACAGCGCCATCCTCGGCAAGACCGCCGGCAAGGACGAGGCCAGCCGAAAGTCCACCTACCCCTCCGTGATGGGGCTGCCTGCCGCCCGGGAACGCGCGGCCGAGCTGTTCGACACGGCCCGGGCGGCCATCAATGTCTTCGGCGACGAAGCCGAGCCTTTGCTCGCCCTGGCGCGGCTGATCGAGGGCCGGGACCGCTGACCGTCCGGCTCCGGCCTCATCCTTTTGCAGGAGACCGGGCTTGGCGGATAATGACGGGCTAAACCATTTTGGTGCATGACCCCGTCGCCATGACCGACATTCCCGGCTATGCCCTGCTCGGCCGCGTCCGCGTGCCCGCGGAGCTGCGGCAGTTGCCGCCCCAGGACCTGCCTGCGCTGGCCCTGGAGACGCGTCGCTACCTGATCGAGACCCTGGGCCGCATCGGCGGGCACTTCGCCGCCAACCTCGGCACCGTCGAGCTGTCGATCGCCCTGCACCGCGTCTTCGAGACGCCCCACGACCGCCTGGTCTGGGATGTGGGCCACCAGGCCTACCCGCACAAGATGCTGACCGGCCGACGCGACCGGCTGGAGACGATCCGCCGCCTCAACGGCCTGATGCCCTTCTGCCACCGCGGCGAAAGCGAGTTCGACGCCTTCGGCGTTGGACATTCCTCGACCTCGATTTCCGCCGCCGCCGGCATGGCTGCGGCGGCTCGCGTGAAGGGCGAGAAGCGACGTGCGGTGGCCATCATCGGCGATGGCGGCATGACCGGCGGCATGGCCTTCGAGGCCCTGAACCACGCCGGACACGTCGGGCTCGACCTGCTCGTGATCTACAACGACAACGACATGTCGATCTCCGAGAACGTCGGCGCCCTGCGCGACCACTCGGCACGCCTGATGAAGAAGCTGGGCCTCAAGGCCCCGCACCAGTCCCGTCCGCCGCAGGACGAGACCGAGCACAACGAGGCCCACCTGGACAATCCGGGTGCGCTGTTCGAGACCTTCGGCTTCACCTACCACGGTCCCGTCGACGGACACGACCTCGACGCCCTGATCCCGACCCTGGAGCGGCTCAAGGACGCGCGCGGCCCGCAGCTGCTGCATGTCATCACCACCAAGGGCAAGGGGTTCGAGCCCGCCGAGGCCGACCCGATCAAGTATCACGGCGTCACCCAGTTCGACCCGGTGACCGGCGCCTTCCCCGCCAAGAAGCCCAGC
>DASUDL010000028.1:0-2949 GCA_036275615.1 Solimonas sp. | reverse complement strand
CTGGTCGTGCCGGTGGACAAGAAGATCCGCATCATCACCACGGCCAACGACGTGATCCACGCCTGGATGGTGCCGGCCTTCGGCGTCAAGCAGGACGCGATTCCCGGTTTCGTGCGCGACACCTGGTTCCGCGCCGAGAAGACCGGCGACTACTACGGGCAGTGCGCCGAGCTGTGCGGCAAGGAGCACGCCTACATGCCGATCCACGTCAAGGTGCTGAGCCAGGCCGACTACAGCAAGTGGGTCGAGGAGAAGCACAAGGCGATGAAGGCCGCGGCCGACGACCCGGCCAAGGAGTGGGCGCTGCCCGACCTGATCGCGCGCGGCGAGAAGATCTACAACGCCAACTGCGCCGCCTGCCACAAGCCCGACGGCACGGGCGCCGGCCCGATCAAGGCGCTGGTGGCCTCGCCGATCGTGCTCGACGCCGACAAGGGCAAGCAGATCGCCGTGCTGCTCAATGGCCAGAACAACGGTGCGATGCCGGCGTGGAAGCAGCTGTCGGACACCGAGATCGCCGCGGTGATCACCTACACGAAGAACTCGTGGACCAACAAGACCGGCCAGATCGTCCAGCCCAGGGACGTGCTCGCCGCTCGCAAGTAAGCCGATCCAAGGAAAGACCATGAGCGCAGTCCTCGACCACGCTGGCCACGCCCACCACGACGATCACGCCCACGGCCACCCGCACGGCTGGCGGCGCTGGCTGTTCGCCACCAATCACAAGGACATCGGCACGATGTACCTGCTGTTCAGCTTCGCGATGCTGATGTTCGGCGGCTTGCTGGCGCTGGGCATTCGCGCCGAGCTGTTCAAGCCCGGCCTGCAGTTCGTGAACCCCGAGCTGTTCAACCAGCTCACCACGATGCACGGCCTGATCATGGTGTTCGGCGCCATCATGCCGGCCTTCGTCGGCTTCGCGAACTGGATGATCCCGCTGCAGATCGGCGCGGCGGACATGGCCTTCGCGCGCATGAACAACCTGAGCTTCTGGCTGCTGATCCCGGCCGCCCTGATGCTGGCCGGTTCGTTCCTGATGCCCGGCGGAGCCCCGGCCGCGGGCTGGACCCTGTATGCGCCGCTGACGCTGCAGATGGGCCCGTCGATGGACGCCGGCATCTTCGCGATGCACATCATGGGCGCGTCGTCGATCATGGGCTCGATCAACATCATCGTCACGATCCTGAACATGCGCGCGCCCGGCATGACGCTGATGAAGATGCCGCTGTTCGCCTGGACGTGGCTGATCACGGCCTACCTGCTGATCGCGGTGATGCCCGTGCTCGCCGGCGCCATCACGATGACGCTGACCGACCGCCACTTCGGCACCAGCTTCTTCGTCGCCGCCGGCGGCGGGGACCCGGTGATGTACCAGCACATCTTCTGGTTCTTCGGGCACCCCGAGGTCTACATCATGATCCTGCCGGCGTTCGGCATCATCAGCGCCATCATCCCGGCCTTCGCGCGCAAGCGGCTGTTCGGCTACACCTCGATGGTGTACGCCACCGCCTCGATCGCCATCCTGTCGTTCATCGTGTGGGCGCACCACATGTTCACGACCGGCATGCCGGTGACCGGCCAGCTGTTCTTCATGTACGCGACGATGCTGATCGCGGTGCCCACGGGCGTGAAGGTGTTCAACTGGATCGCGACGATGTGGCGCGGCTCGATGACCTTCGAGACGCCGATGCTGTGGGCCGTGGGCTTCATCTTCGTGTTCACGATGGGCGGCTTCACCGGCCTGATCTGCGCGATGGCGCCGATCGACATCCAGATCCAGGACACCTACTACGTCGTGGCGCACTTCCATTACGTCCTGGTGGCCGGCTCGCTGTTCGCGCTGTTCGCGGGCTTCTACTACTGGAGCCCGAAGTGGACCGGCGTGATGTACAACGAGGCGCGCGGCAAGATCCATTTCTGGGGCTCGCTGATCTTCTTCAACGTCACCTTCTTCCCGATGCACTTCCTCGGGCTGGCCGGCATGCCGCGACGCTACGCCGACTACCCGATGCAGTTCGCCGACTTCAACGCCATCGCCTCGGTGGGTGCCTTCGGCTTCGGGCTGATGCAGGTGTACTTCTTCTTCTTCGTGGTGCTGCCGACGATGCGCGGCCAGGGCCAGCCGGCGCCGCAGCGCCCCTGGAACGACCCGGACGGCGCGGGCGCCGAGGGCCTGGAGTGGGAGGTGCCCTCGCCGGCCCCGTGGCACACCTTCGAGACCCCGCCCAAGCTGGACGCGACGGCGACCAGGGTGATCGGCTGATCCCATGGCCTCGAGCGACGAGCAACGCAAGGCCAACCGGCGCCTGGGCCTGGTCCTGGGCTCGGTGGCGCTGGTCTTCGCGCTCGGCTTCATGGCCAAGTTCGTGCTGTTCGGGCGTTGAGGACATGAGCGAGCGGCGGTCGGCCCTCCTGCAGCGCGACAACCGCGCGCTGCTGGGCAAGCTCGCGCTGGTCGCCGCGCTGATGTTCGGCTTCGGCTACGCGCTGGTGCCCCTGTACCGCGCGATCTGCGAGGCGCTGGGCATCAACGTGCTGTCGCTGTCGGAGCAGAAGACCTCCGCGGCCGGGCAGCGGGCAGCGCTGCCCAACACGCAGATCGACCACTCGCGCACGATCACCGTCGAGTTCGACGCCAATGCGCGCGGCCCTTGGGACTTCAAGCCCGCCGTGCGATCCCTGCAGGTGCACCCCGGCGAGCTGACGACCGTGATGTACGAGTTCCGCAACGCGCAGGGCCGCACGATGGCGGCGCAGGCGATCCCGAGCTACGCACCCAAGCAGGCGACCGCGCACTTCAACAAGCTGGAGTGCTTCTGCTTCAACGAGTACACGCTGGCGCCCGGCGAGGCCAGGTCCTGGCCGGTGGTGTTCGTGATCGACCCCAAGCTGCCCCGGGACGTGACCACCATCACCCTGAGCTACACCTTCTTCGAGGTGAAGGGCAAG
>DASUDL010000027.1:0-52107 GCA_036275615.1 Solimonas sp. | reverse complement strand
ACACACGCGGCATTGCTGGATCAGGCTTGCGCCCATTGTCCAATATTCCCCACTGCTGCCTCCCGTAGGAGTCCGGACCGTGTCTCAGTTCCGGTGTGACTGATCGTCCTCTCAGACCAGTTACTGATCGTCGCCTTGGTGAGCCATTACCTCACCAACTAGCTAATCAGACATAGGCTTCTCTCAGAGTGCAAGGCCTTG
Source organism: Solimonas sp. (assembly GCA_036275615.1). Lineage (GTDB taxonomy): Bacteria > Pseudomonadota > Gammaproteobacteria > Nevskiales > Nevskiaceae > Solimonas. The sequence goes on along the minus strand of DASUDL010000027.1, from coordinate 51,906 downwards.
CGGTCCCCTGCTTTGGTCTTTCGACATCATGCGGTATTACTCCAAGTTTCCCTGGGCTATCCCCCGCTCTGAGGCAAATTCCTATGTATTCCTCACCCGTCCGCCGCTAGCTGTATTGCTACAGCCCGCGCGACTTGCATGTGTTAGGCATGCCGCCAGCGTTCAATCTGAGCCAGGATCAAACTCTCCACTTTAAAAGCTGAAAGCTTAGATCCAATAATGCCTCGACGTGGCTAAACGTCTTTGGCATCGAAGAGTCATCTTCGAAAGCTCAATTAACTTTGGCTTACGTTGATACTCTCGTGTTGCTGTGGCTTCGCCACACTCACGGGAGCACCCACACAAATCACTTGCTGAGTTCTTAAAGATCGTGCTGTTTCGGCTTCGTTTTTCGTCGTTGCCGTGCAGCGGGGAGGCGAATAATAGGCGAATTTCCATATGCGTCAACGACTCTTTTCGGCGAAACAATCATGTCTATGAAAACAAACGTTTTTTAGTTTGTTCTCGGGGCTTGCAGCCCCTGGATTCGCGCGGAATATGGACATTTCGTGACCGTTTTTTGGGCATTTCGTGAGCAGCGTGTTCCGGTGCGCGGCCGTCGCACCCCTGGAATCCCGCCGGAGCACCCCTGGAAACGACAAAGGCAGGGCTTTCGCCCTGCCTCTGGATCCCGCCGGGTACGCCGCCAGTCAGCTCAGGGGGCCGGCACCAGCTTGGCGCGGGCGTAGCGCCGCGAGCCCACCTGCAGCAGATAGGTGCGGCCGGCCGGCAGGGCCAGCGCCCGGTCCTCGATGCGCTGCTGGTCCACCCGGACCGCCCGCTGTTCGATCATGCGAACGCCCTCGGCGTTGCTGGCTACCAGGCCGGCCTCCTTGAGAAGGCGCGGCAGCGGCAGGCCTTCGGCAGGGACCGCCACGCTGACCTCCGGAATGCTTTCAGGCAGCGCCCCCTGCGAGAACTGGGCGATGAATGCCGACTTAGCCGCCTCGCCTGCACCCACGCCGTGGAATCGATCGACCAGCTCCACCGCCAGGGACATCTTGATGTCGCGGGGGTTGGCGCCCTCGGTGACCGCGTGACGCAAGCCAGCGATCTCCGAGAGCGGCCGGAAGGAGAGCAGGTCGAAGTAACGCCACATCAGGCTGTCCGATACCGACATCAGCTTGCCGAACATCTCTCCCGGAGCATCGTTCACGCCGATGTAGTTGCCCAGGCTCTTCGACATCTTCTGGACGCCATCGAGGCCCTCGAGGATCGGCACCGTCGCGATGCACTGCGGCTTCTGGCCATAGGCCTGCTGCAGGTGGCGGCCCACCAGCAGGTTGAACTTCTGATCGGTGCCCCCCAGCTCGACATCGGCTTTCAGCGCCACCGAGTCGTAGCCCTGCAACAAGGGATAGAGGAACTCGTGGATCGCGATGGGCTGCCCGCCGGCGTAGCGCTTGGCGAAATCGTCTCTCTCCAGCATTCGGGCCACGGTGTGCTGGGCCGAGAGCCGGATCATGCCCTCGGTTCCCAGCGTGTCGAGCCAGCGGCTATTGAACTCGATGGTGGTCCGGGCGGGGTCCAGGATCTTGAACACCTGGTCCTTGTATGTCTGGGCGTTCTCCTGCACCTGCTCACGGGTCAGCGGCTTCCGGGTCTCGTTCTTGCCGGTAGGGTCGCCGATCATGCCGGTGAAGTCGCCGATCAGGAATACGGCCTCGTGGCCCTGCTCCTGGAAGGCGCGCAACTTGTTCAGGAGCAGTGTATGGCCGAGATGCAGGTCCTTCGCCGTGGGATCAAAGCCGGCCTTGATGCGCAGGCGCTGGCCGCTGGCGGCCGCAGCCGTCAGCCGGATGCGGAATTCCTCGGCGGGAATGATCTCGTCGGTGCCGCGTACGAGTTCGGAGAAGTCAGTGCTCATCAATCGAACGTGATCCAGGCGGTGGGTAGACACCCCCGGGGGAGAACCCCCAGAGGCTCAGACAGAGCAATAAATACCCGTCGGAAGTTCTTGCAAAGGATAGGAAACTATGGTTCCTTAAGCATCACGTAGCGCCCCTAACGACAACAACTTCTACAGCGGTCTGGGGCCGACCGCGCAGCGATGCGCGGCCACTTGTCGTTTTTGGGTCGGACTTGATGAAACTGGATTATAGCCCAGCCGAGCTGGCGCCCCGCCGCTCGGCTCGCCGCTCCGTCGTATTTGCGTCGCTCAGCCTGGCCATGCTGGCCGCCGTCGCGGCCCACAAGAGCATTGCCACGCGCGGCTCCCCGCTTCAGGGAGCGGCCTCCGCCGAAGTCGCAGCCGCCTTCTCAGCGGAGGATGGCAGCGCATTCGACGGCGTCATTCAGGCTGCCGTGGGCGACGCTCTCGAGGCACCACCGGCCAGCACCTGGCAGGTCCACACGGTGCGGCGCGGGCAGACACTGTCCGACATCTTCGAAGCGGAGGGCCTGGCCCGTACGCAGGCACTCGCCGTGGTGGCCCTCAGCAAGGACGCTGCCCGCCTCAAGGGGCTGCGGGCTGGCGACAAGCTGCACTTCCGCAAGAATGCAGAGATGCAGCTTGAGGAGCTCAGCTACGAGCTGGATGAGGCCCACACGCTCCAGGTCCGCCGCAATGAAGCTGATGAGCTGGAAGCCCTGACCATCGCCGCCGAGATCGAGCGGCGCGTCACGCAAAGCGCCGGACTGGTCGAAAGCTCCCTGTTCATGGCAGGACAGAAGGCCGGCCTGTCCAATCGGCTGGTCATGGAGCTCGCGGCCCTGTTCAACTACGACGTCGACTTCGCGCTCGACCTGCGCGAGGGCGACCGCTTCGCCGTGGTTTATGACGAGCTCTACCGGAACGGCGAGAAGCTGCGCGACGGCGACATCATCGCCGCCGAGTTCGTGAACCAGGGCAAGGTTCATCGTGCGATGCGGTACGTGGACGTAGACGGCAACGTTGCCTACTACACCCCCGAAGGCCAGTCGCTGCGGAAGGCCTTCATCCGTACGCCGGTGGATTTCGCCCGGATCAGCTCCGGCTTCAACCCGCGTCGCCGGCATCCGATCCTCAACACCATCCGCGCCCACAAGGGCGTGGACTACGCCGCAAGCACCGGAACCCCGGTCAAGGCCACTGGCGATGGGCGCGTCGAGTTCATCGGCATGAAGAGCGGCTACGGCCGCGTCATCGTGCTCAAGCACGGCACCCGCTACACCACCCTGTACGCCCACCTCAGCCGGTACCGCAGCGGCCTTTCGGTGGGAACGCGCGTCAAGCAGGGTCAGGTGATCGGCTATGTTGGCTCCTCGGGCCTCGCCACCGCCCCGCACCTTCACTACGAATTCCGCATCAATGGCGCCCACCAGAATCCGATGACGGTGGCCCTCCCGCGCGCCAACCCGCTGCCGCGCAGCGTTGTCGCCCGCTGGCGCGGCGAGAACGCCTACGTCCTGGCGCAGCTCGAGAGCCTGTCGAAGGCCCAGGTGGCCCAGAAGGGCGGCGGCTCCGGCACCCTGCGCCTGAATCCCTGAATCCGGGTCGGCTCGCCCGATGACGGCTCTCTGCCTCGGTCTGATGTCCGGGACCAGCATGGATGCCGTCGATGTGGCCTTGTGCGCCTTTGACGATGCCGGGCGGCTCGAGGCCGTCCGGGCCACCCATTCCGCGACCTACCCCGAGACGCTGCGCCGCCAGCTGCTTCAGCTGCAGGCAGACCCGGCCCGTGCGCTCTCCCTTCATGACTGGATGGGCCTGGACGAAGGCGTGGCCACCACCTTCGCCCGGACCGCGCAGGAGCTGCTCGCGCGCATCGCCACGCCGGCCTCGGCCATCGCCGTCGTCGGCAGTCACGGCCAGACCGTCTTCCACGACCCGCAGGGCATCGGCAGCAGCCTGCAACTCGGCAACCCCAGCCGCATCGCGACGATCCTGGGCATCACCACGGTGGGCGACTTCCGGCGGGCCGACATCGCGCTGGGCGGACAGGGCGCACCCCTGGTCCCCGCCTTTCACCATGCGCTGTTTGCAGATGCCGAGCCCCGGGCAGTGCTCAATCTCGGCGGCATCGGCAACCTCACCCTGATGCCGGGCACGGATCCCGCCCAGGTCACGGGCTTCGACACCGGCCCCGCCAACGCGCTTATGGACGAATGGAGCCTGCAGTGCCGGGGCCAGGCCTATGACGCCGGTGGCGCCTGGGCGGCATCTGGCGAGCCGCATGAGGGGCTGATCGAGGCCCTGCTGGCCGATCCTTACTTTGTCGCGCCACCCCCCAAGAGCACGGGCCGCGACCGGTTCAACCTGCGCTGGGCTTTGCAACGGTATGCCGGCTTGACCGCCCTGCCTGCTGCGGACGTGCAGCGCAGCTTCGCAGAGCTCACCGTGCGCAGCGTGACCGATGCCCTGCTGCGCCACGCACCGGCGACCCGGCGCCTGCTGATCTGCGGTGGCGGGGCACGCAATGGCTTCCTGAAGCGGCTGCTCGGCGAACGCCTGCCGGGCCTGACGATCGTCGATACGGATGCGCATGGCCTCGACGCACAGTGGGTCGAGGCTGCAGCTTTCGCCTGGCTGGGGTGGAGAGCCCTCAAGGGCCTGCCGGGCAACCTGCCGGCAGTGACCGGGGCGCAACGGCCCGCCGTTCTGGGCGGCCTGTACCGTCCCTAGGCGCGAGCCGGCTAGACGGAGAAGGAGTTGCCGCAGCCGCAGGTCGTGCTCGCATTGGGATTGCGGATCACGAACTGCGCACCTTCGACGCTTTCCTTGTAATCGATCTCGGCGCCGCCGAGATACTGCACGCTCATGGGATCGACCAGCAGCGTGACCCCGTTCTTCACCACGACGGTGTCGCCGTCCTCAACGTCCTTCTCGAAGCGGAAGCCGTACTGGAAGCCCGAGCAGCCACCGCCAGTGACGAACACGCGCAGCTTCTGGTCCGGGTCTTCCTCCTCGGACAGCAGCTCACGCACCTTGTCCGCTGCTGCCGCCGTGAAGACGACGGCCGTTGCCTGATCGAGGGGATCCGCCACTTCGCTCATCGCCGGGCTCAGGTTCCCGCCACGTTCTTGACGCGGCGCGCCTCGCGCAGGGCGTCGAGCTCACTGCCCGAAGGCTCCTTCGACAGATGGGCGCCCGGCTGCTCATTGGCCTCGTGGACCATCTGGCCATTGACCATCGCACCGCCTTCCATCTCGATGATCCGGTAGTACACGTTGCCGGTGACGCGCGCCTTGGCGGCCAGGGTCAGCTTCTCCGAGGCGTGGACGTCGCCGATCACGGCGCCATTGAGCACCACGTTCGGCACACGCACATCACCCTCGACCGAGCCGCTCTCGCTGACCGACAGCGAGGCCGCCTTGTCGCTCTGGGCGAGCACCTTGCCCTTGATCTTGCCGTCCACGTGCAGCCCGCCGGAGAAGCGGACGTCGCCGAGAATCTCCGTCTGCCGGCCAATCAGGGTATCGACGCTCGTGGCGCCGCTGCTCTTGGGTCCAGGATTGCCAAACATTTTCATCCGCCTCCTCCACTCAACACCCGCGCCCACTCGAAGCTTTCCTCGATGGCAGGCGCATTTTCCGCGGCGGGGACCAGCCGGACCAGGACACGCGCGGGGGCGAATCCGGCCGGCAGGCGGAACTCGCCGCCGAAGTCTTCGAAATACTTGAGGGAAAATACCAGATTCCGGGCCTCGCCACTGGCCACCTCATCGAGGGAAATCCGCCTCTCGGAGCCGTTCTGGCGCCCGGAAAATGCAATCTCCACGCGCCCGGCCACCCGTCGCTCGTGCCGGACGGACTGGATCAGCACCAGGTCGTAGTGGTAACCCCCACCCGCCGTCCGCTGCAGCTTGAACTCGTGCACGCGCACGCCCGCCCGCGACTGCTCGGGCGCCGCAATGCCGCGGTAGAAGGCCAGCTGCTCGCGCAGGTCGGAGGCCTCCTCCTGCAGGTCGGTCAGGGAGGCACGCACGCTGTCGCAGGCCTGGGTATCAATCTCGGTCGAGCGCTGCACATAGACCACCTGCTCCTTGAGCTGGGTGATCTCCTCCCGGGCGCTGCGCAATTCGCGTGTCAGCCGCCGCCGCTCGTCGCGCAGCTGCTCAACCTCCAGCTGGGCACGCTCGAAATCGCTGACCGTCGAGGCGCGGGTGTAGCTGTACAGCCCCCATCCGGCCACGGCGAGCAGACAGGCGCCGCCCGCCACCAGCATGGGACTCTGCCAGGGGCGGTGCTGCTGGATGACGATGCGATGTTTCACGCGGGACTCAGGGCGCCAGCGGCGGCGCGCGCAGGCCCAGACGCTCGTCCAGCCCGAACATCAGGTTGAAATTCTGCACTGCCTGCCCCGAGGCACCCTTCACCAGATTGTCGATCACCGACAGCACGACGACCGTGCGGCGGTCCGGCGCACGATGCACCGCAATCCGGCAGGTGTTGGCGCCACGCACGCCTCGCGTGTCGGGGTGATCGCCGGCCGGCGCCACATCGACGAAGGCCTCGCCCCGGTAGCGATGCTCATACAGGGCCTGCAGGTCGACGCCCTCGTCGCGCAGGCGGCCGTAGAGGGTGGCATGAATGCCACGGATCGCCGGCGTGAGATGCGGCACGAAGGTCAGCCCGACCGCCTCGCGGCTCACGCCCTGCAGCCCCTGGCTGATCTCCGGCAGATGCCGGTGCCCCGGTACACCGTAGGCCTTGAAGGAGTCCGCCACCTCGCAGAACAGGGAGCCGACCCTGGCCTCGCGCCCGGCGCCGGAGACCCCGGACTTGCAGTCGGCGATCAGCCCCTGCGGCTCGATCAGGCCCGCCTCCAGCAGCGGCAGGAAGCCCAGCTGCACGGCGGTGGGATAGCACCCCGGATTGGCAACCAGCCGCGCCTGGGCAACCGCGGCGCGATGCACCTCGGGCAGGCCATAGACGGCTTCCGCCAGCAGGTCCGGACAGCTGTGCTCGTGCTGGTACCACTGCTTGAAGACGGCGGCGTCCTTCAGGCGGAAGTCGGCCGACAGGTCGATGACGCGCACGCCGCGGCCCACCAGATCGGGCGCCATCTGCATTGCCGTGCCGTGGGGGGTGGCAAAGAACACGGCCTGGCACTCCGCCAGCCGCGCCACGTCCGGGGCGGTGAAGCACAGGTCGCCGCAATGGCCGCGCAGGTGCGGAAACAGGGCGTCAGCACGCTTGCCGGCCTCCTGGCGCGACGTGAGCACGACCACCTCGGCCCCGGGATGCTGGGCAAAGATGCGCAGAAGTTCGGCGCCGGTGTATCCGGTGCCGCCCACGATGCCGACCTTGATCATGACGCCACGACAGCCTGAATGGAGAAACGGGCTGGTATTCTAGCCCGCCCCGCATCGCTCACGACCCGCCGCACCATGCTCTGGATCAAGGCTTTCCACATCATCTTCGTCGTCGCCTGGTTCGCGGGCCTGTTCTACCTGCCTCGCCTGTTCGTGTACCACTGCGAAGTGCGCGATCCCGAAGGCCATGCCCGCTTCTGCCTGATGGAGCGCCGTCTCTACGGCCTGACCACCATTGCCATGATCGGCACCTGGGTGCTCGGCGTCTGGACGCTCATGTACGTGCCGGCCTTCATGAAGATGGGCTGGCTGCACGCCAAGCTGCTGCTGGTGATCGGCCTGTCCGGTTATCACGGCTGGCTCAAGACCCGGTTGCGCGCCTTCGCGGAGCAACGCAACGACAAGTCGGCACGCTACTACCGGATCATGAACGAGGTGCCGGCCGTGGCCCTGGTGGCGATCGTCGTCCTGGTAGTGGTCAAGCCGTTCTGAATCGAGATGCCCGCCCACGAAAAAGCCCCGCCATGGCGGGGCTTTTTCGTGCAGGCCCGGCCCGCGCCTATTCGGCCGCTGACGCGGATTGCACGTAGTTCTGCAGGCCCATGCGCTCGATCAGGCCCAGCTGCTCCTCGATCCAGTCGATGTGCTCCTCCTCGCTCTTCTGGATCTGCACCAGCAGGTCGCGGGTCACATAGTCGCGGACGCTGTCGCAGTGGGCGATGGCGTTCTGGTACATCGGGTGGGCTTCCTTCTCGAGCTTGAGATCGCATTCCAGGATCTCGCGCACGTCCTCGCCGATGTAGAGCTTGCCCAGGTCCTGCAGGTTGGGCAGGCCTTCCAGGAAGAGGATGCGCTCGACGAGCTTGTCGGCGTGCTTCATCTCGTCGATGGATTCCTCGTACTCGTGCTTGGCCAGCCGCTTCAGGCCCCAGTTGCCCAGCATGCGCGCATGCAGGAAGTACTGGTTGATCGCGGTCAACTCGTTCTTGAGGGCGAGATTGAGGTGCTCGAGGACCTTGGCATCACCACGCATGCTGCTCTCCGTTCGTATTTTCCGCGGAGTATAGGCAGACGGTCGCTGCGATGACGGAGCTTTAGCGCTTCCGATTCTCAGTTGCAGGCGCAAGGCCCGCCGGGCGCGCTCAGGCCAGCGCGCGCGTTGGGGCGGAGAGCCCGCCCAGCCCCTGGGCCACCGGCGCGCAGGCCTGGCGCGCCAAGGCCTCGCCCAGCACCTCGCGGGCGGCCGGCACGCACTTGCCGCAGCAGGTGCCCAGGCCGTACTCGCGGGTCAGCTCACGCAGGCTGGTGACCCCGTCCTCGCGAACGGCGCGCTCGATGGCACGGTCACTGACAGCCTTGCAGACGCAGATGTACATGGCCTCCATTCTGGATGTTAATGAGAATGATTGTCAACCGCCCATGGAAATTGGCTTCATCCGCCGGCGCGGGGCCTCGCGCACGGGGATCGACCAACTCGGGGATCCGCCTCAGGCCGCGACGGCGGGGTGGCGGGTAGGCTCGCGGGGTGGCAGGCCCAGCAGGGGCGCCAGTTCGTTGAGCGCGCGACGGTAGACCTCACGCTTGAACTCGACCACCTCGTCGAGCGGATGCCAGTAGTCGACCCAGCGCCAGCCGTCGAATTCGGGCTTGGGCGAGCCGTCGAGCTGCACCGCAGCATCTCCGGCGGTCAGGCGCAGCAGGAACCATTTCTGCTTCTGGCCGATGCAGACACGCCCGCGCGCGCGGCGCATGAAGCGGGCGGGAAGGCGGTAACGCAGCCAGCCAGTGGTCACGCCCAGCACCTGGACATGCTCGCGCAGGAGCCCCAGCTCCTCGTGCAGTTCGCGGAACAGGGCGTCTTCCGGCGCCTCGCCGCGCTTGATCCCGCCCTGCGGGAACTGCCAGGCGTCCTGCCGGATGCGCTTGGCCCACAGCAGACGCCCGTCCGGCCCCGCGAGGACGATGCCAACATTCGGCCGGAATCCGTCTAAATCAATCACTTGCAGGATGGTCTGGCAAGGCGTTATCAGGATTGTTCCACAAGCCGCGACGCCCCGCCAATGGACGCGCGGCGCGGGGCCGCCCTGCTATCCTGCCCGCCCTTCGCGGCCACGCCCCGCCCCCGGACGCTCCCATGCGGCTCGCCATCTTCGACCTCGACAACACCCTGCTCGCCGGAGACAGCGACCACCTCTGGGGCCAGTACCTGGTCCGCCATGGCGTGGTCGACCCGGAGGTCTACGCCCGCGAGAACGACCGCTTCTACCGGGAGTACCAGGCCGGCACGCTCGACATCCACGAATATGCCGCCTTCAGCCTGCAGCCCCTGGTGCGGCACGGCGTCGAGGGCCTTTTGGCCCTGCGCGCGCGCTTCGTGGCCGAGGAGATCGCGCCGATCGTCGCGCCGGGCACTCCCGCCCTGCTGGAAAAACACCGGGCCCAGGGCGATCGCCTGCTGATCACGACCGCAACCGGCCGTTTCGTGACCGAGCCCATCGCCGAGCTGCTGGGCGTGGAGACCCTGATCGCCACCGACCCTGAGATCATCGAGGGCCGTTACACCGGGCGCATCGCCGGCACCCCGAACTTCCAGGCCGGCAAGGTGCACAAGCTGCGCGACTGGCTGGGTGCCACCGGCACCGGGGACTGGGAGCGCACCTTCTACAGTGACTCTCGCAACGACCTGCCGCTGCTGGAGCAGGCCCACCGCGCGGTGGCCGTCGATCCGGACGAGGTGCTGCGTGCCGAGGCCCTGCGCCGCGGCTGGCCCATCATCAGCCTGCGCGAGCCGCCAACCGACGCCGCCTGAGCGTCAGGCGCCGAGCGCAAGCCCGGCGAAAGCCCCGTGCAGCCGGCCATTGCTGGCCAGCACCGTCCGGGTCTCGAGCCCCACCTCGCCGCCATCGAGATCGGTGAAGCGCCCTCCCGCCTCGCGCACGATCACGGTCAGCGCAGCGATGTCGAGGATGTTCACGTCCGATTCCACCACCGCGTCGATCTTGCCCGCGGCCAGGTAGTGGTAGTGCACGAAATCACCGTAGCCGCGGATGCGATGCAGCTGCGGGATCAGGCGTCCCAGTTCCGCCCATTGCGGCGCGCGCGCCAGGCTCGCCAGGTTGCCGGTGGACAGCGTGGCCTTGGCCAGCGTGTCGACCGCGGAAACCTGCAGGCGCTCGAATCCGTCGAGCGGCGCGTCGACCAGCCCCCGCCAGGCGCCGCGACCTTCCTCGGCCCACACCATTTCGCCCAACCCCTCGTTCCAGCAGGGCGCGCAGGACAGGCCCATGACCAGACGGCCGCGGTGCATCAGCGCGATCTGCACCGAGAAGATCGGATAGCCGCGCACAAAGGCCTTGGTACCGTCGATGGGATCGACCAGCCAGAGGTACTCGGCGCCGGCCTGGTCCTTGCCGGTTTCCTCGCCGAAGAAGCCGTAGTCCGGGAAGCGGCGCAGCAGCACGGCCTTGATCGCACGCTCGGCGGCGACGTCGACCTCGGTGACCGGACTGGCATCGGCCTTGTACTCGACCTGGAAATTGCCGCGGAAGGCCTTGCGGATGATCGCCGCGGCGGCGTGGGCGGCCTCGAGGGCGGCGTCGAGATGGGGCGAGTTCATGGCCACTCAGGCAAACGGACGACGTGGGGCGCGCATGATAACCGCTACAATCCGCGCCACGCAGGTGCCACCCCCGGGTGGTGAAACGGGAAGTTCGTGAGATGCGAACACTGCCCCCGCAACGGTAACTGGCATGTATCGGCCGCGCGCCACGGGTCCTCCAAGGACCGGGAAGGCGCACGGCAGCACGAGGCCAGAAGTCCGGAGACCGGCCTGCGAGGACCGGCGCGTCGCGCCGTTTTTTTGCTCTTCATGCCGCGGGGACGCGGCCAGGGATGACACTCATGCAACGTTTTATCTTTGCCGCACTCGCGGCGGTACCGGTCTGCGCGCTGGCGCAGGAAACCACCCTGCTGGATCCGCTCGTGGTCACCGCCACCGGCAGCGAGATCCGCACCTCGGCCCTCGCCGCCAATGTCCTCGTGATCTCGCGCGAGCAGATCGAGGCCGCGCAGGCTGGCGATCTGGCCGACCTGCTGCGGCCCTACGCCGGCCTCGAGGTGGAGCGCTCCGGAGGCCCCGGGCAGCTCAGCTTCCTGCGCATCCGCGGCGGCGAGAGCGACCACACCCTGATCCTGGTCGACGGCGTGCGTACCAATCCCGCCACCGGCGCGCCGGTCCTTGAGCACATCGACCCGGCGCAGATCGAGCGCATCGAGATCATCAAGGGCCCCCGCTCCACACTCTACGGCGCCGATGCGGTCGCCGGCGTCATCAATATCATCACCCGGCGCGCAGCGCGCACCGGCGCCAGCTTCAGTGGCCGTACCGGCAGCCACGACAGCTCGGAACTGACGGCCGGCTTGCGCTACGCCGATGAGGGCAAGCACCTGGGCGCGACCCTTGCCCGGTCGGAATCGGAGGGCATCCCCATCTGCGCCGAGGGCGGTGCGCCCCGCGGCTACAACCGCACCACGGTCGGCATCGACGGCGGCGTGAGGCGCGGTGCCCTGACCCTCGGCCTGCGTGCGCTCGACGCCCGCGGCAGCACCGAGATCGTCGATTTCTGCGGCTTTGGCGGCAACAACCCGCAGGACCAGGCGTTCCAGCAGCAGACGGTCGCCGCCGAACTCGGCTACGCCCCCGAGGGCATCTGGTCCCTGCGCGCCACCGCCAGCCGCATCGAGGACGACCTGCAGCAGATGCAGTCAGACGATTTCGTGCGCACGGTGCGCCCGCAGCTCGACGTGGTGAATCGCCTCGACTTCGGCGCCCAGGCCCTGAGCCTGACGCTCAGCGCCGCGCATGAGAATGCCGACCTCCTGAGCTTCGGCAGCGCCATCACCGAGGAGCACCAGCTCTACGCGGTGCGCCTGCAGCACGAGCTGGACCTGGACCGCCACCACCTGGTCGCCGGTGTGGCCTACGACGACCAGGATCATTTCGGCAGCAAGACCACCTGGGCACTCGACTACGGCCTCGGCCTCTGGTCGGGCGGTGAGCTGGTGGCCTCCGCCGGCACTGGCTTCCGGGCGCCCTCGGTATTCGAGCGCTCGGGCCTGGGCGGCAATCCCGACCTGAAGCCCGAGACGGCGCAGAACTATGAACTCGGTCTGCGCCAGCGGCTGGGCAAGACGCAACTCGTCGACCTGCGCCTGTTCCACACCGAGGTCGAGGACCTGATCGCCTTCAGCGGCCTGCGCAACGAGAACGTGCGCGAGTTCCGCAACCAGGGCGTGGACCTGAGCTACCGCCTGGAGCTGCAGAACTGGTCGGCCACGCTCACGGGCCTGATCCAGGATCCCGAGGACCGCACGGCCAACCGACCGCTCCTGCGCCGCGCCAAGCGCAGCGCCGGCCTCAAGCTGCTGCGCCGCTTCAGCCAGGGCAGCGTCGGCCTGGACGTGGTGGCCACCGGCGCACGTCCGGACCTGGACTTCAACAGCTTCCCGGCGCGCCAGACCGAGGTTGGCGGGTACGGCCTGGTCAACCTCAGCGGAAGCCTGAAGCTCTCGCCGGCGTGGACGCTCAGGGCCAAGATCGACAACCTGCTCGATCGCGACTACCAGACCGTGCTCGGCTACCGCCAGGACGGCGCGGCCTTCGCGATCACGCTGGCCTGGTCGAACTGATAGCCTCTGGCGCCGGGCGCCCGCAGCGCCCGGCGCCTTCCGAGGACTCCACGATGGGACACCGACTCAGCAAGATCGCCACCCGCACCGGCGACAGCGGCACCTCGGGCCTGGCCACCGGCGAGCGACTGCCCAAGACCGACGCCCGCTTCGCCGCCATGGGTGACCTGGACGAGCTCAACTCGCAGATCGGCGTGCTGCTGGCGCACTCGCTGCCGCCGGCACCGGCGACGGCGCTGTCGTCGATCCAGCACCGTCTGTTCGACATCGGCGGCGAGCTGGCGCTCCCCGGCCACACCGCAATCGGCGAGGACCAGGTTGCGCAGCTCGACGCCTGGCTTGCCGAGTTCAATGCCGACCTGCCGCCGCTGAAGGAGTTCGTGCTGCCCGGTGGCGGACCCGCAGGGGCCCAGGCGCACCTGGCCCGCACCGTGGCGCGCCGCGCCGAACGCAGTCTCTGGACCCTGCACGCCCAGGCGGCGATCAATACCGACGCCCTTCGCTACCTCAATCGCCTGTCCGACCTGCTGTTCGTCATCGCCCGCCAGCTGGCGCGTGCGCATGGCGGCGAAGTCACCTGGAAGCGCGACTAGCCCTCACGGCATCGAGCCCGCGGCACAGCTGCTCGATGCCTTCGAGTACGCGCGGTGACTGCCGCGTCAGCAGGTTGGCGTCCACCACCACACGATGGCGGGCAGCCGGCAGACGCGCGAACGGCGCCCAGTAGCGCTCGATCTCGGCCGCATTCTCCTCGCTCGTGTGCACCACCACCTCCGGCCGTGCGGCCAGCACGGCCTCGGTGCTCACCGGCCCGGCGACCGTGGGCAGGTCCGCGAACACGTTGTCGGCACCGCACAGGGCGAGCGCCTCATGCAGCGGACTGGTCCGGCCGATGCTGTAGGCCGGGCGGGTTTCGATCTGGTAGAAGGCCCGCAGGCGCGGCCGGTCGCGGTAGCGCGCTCGCAACGCGCCCAGCCGCTCGCGGTAGGTCTGGGCGGCGCGCTGCGCGGGCTGCGGCGTGCCCAGCGCCGTGCCGATCTGCTCCAGCGCCCGGCCGATATCATCGAGCGTCTGCACCCGGACCGGCAGCACCGCCAGGCCGAGATCGCGCAGGCGCTGCCCGGTGGCCGCCGGCGTACCGCCGTCCCAGAGCAGGACACGGTCCGGCCGCAGCGACAGCAGCACTTCCAGGTTCACCGCCCAGGCATTGCCCACCTTCGGCAGGGCCGCGGCGGCGGCAGGGGCGTCGGTGTACTCGACGACACCCACCAGCTGGCCACAAGCGCCAGCCTCGCAGGCCAGCTCCGCCAGGTGTGGCGCCAAGCTCACCACGCGCGGGGGTGCAGCCATGACGGGCCCGCAGGCCAGCGCAAGCAGGATCAGGCCATGAACGACACGACGGCTCACCGTACTCAGCGGATGCTGCCCGTGGCGAAGAAGGCGAAGAACGCGAGCAGGATCAGCAGGGCACGCCACTGCATGCGCAACACCTCCTGCAGGGCCGCGTCCAGGCTGCCGGGCACGACTTCTCCCCCACCCTGCTCCTCGATGCGCAGCGACGCACAGGACACCTCGGCCAGCAGGGCCCAGGTCTGGTTGCGCCAGGCGTGCAGCGAGAGGCTGGCGAGCTTGCGCCATTCCTTCATCGCGTCGTCGAGGCTGCCCGCCAGGCCGTACAGCGCCGCCGTGACCCGCGCCGGCACCCAGGCCATGATGCTGTGCAGCCAGTCGGCGGCGTGCTGCGCCGGCGCATCGGCGGCCGTCTCGCCCAGAAACCGCGGCAGGCGACTGACCAGCCGGTAGGCCACGGCGCCGGCCGCGTCGCCGACGAAGTACCACAACAGCACGCCGAACAATTTCTCGTGCGACTGGATGAACAGGGCCCCCAGGAGCGAACGGTGGGTCTCGCCCGGCTCCGGTCCGCGCTGCAGCGCACGCGCCAGCTGCCCGGCCCGTTCCTGGTCGCCCGCCGCGCGCGCGCCCAGCAGCTCGCTGATGTCCTCCGCCAGGTCGCGAGGCCCCAGACACAGCAACAGCACCGCCGCGGACACGCAGAGCTGCAGGATCGGGTTCTCGATCTGCTGCGGCAGCCACCAGGCCAGCAGGGTCGGCGGCAGCACCAGCAGCGGCGGCAGCAGGGGCGACCGCCAGAAGCTGCCGGGCAGCACACGGTGCAGGGCGCGGACCATGCCGAGGAACAGCACCGGGCGCCCCCAGCCGGGCACGTGCCCCAGCACGCGTTCCAGGCCCAGGGCGATGAGGATGCCGATCAGTGTCATGTGCCTACTGTAGCGGGCTGGCTCAGCACAGGCTCGCGCGGTAGCGCGCCCAGTCGAAATGTGGCCCCGGGTCGGTCTTGCGGCCGGGGGCGATGTCGGAATGGCCGACGATGGCCCCGGGGTGCAGCGTCGGATAGGCGACCAGCAGGGCCCGGGTGGCCTGGCTCAGGCGCCGGTACTGTTTCTGCGTGAAGGGTTTGGCGTCGCAGCCTTCCAGTTCGATGCCGATGGAAAAGTCGTTGCAGCGCTCGCGGCCGCGGTAGCTGGAAACGCCGGCGTGCCAGGCCCGTTGATGGAAGGGTACGTACTGCACCAGCTCACCGTCGCGCCGGATCAGCAGGTGGGCGGAGACCCGCAACGGGTGGATCGTGGCGAAGTAGGGATGGGCGGCGGGATCCAGGGTATTGCTGAACAGCGCATCGATCCAGGGGCCGCCGAAGCGGTCGGGCGGCAGGGAGATCGCGTGGATGACCAGCAGGCTGAGGTCCGCCGGATCAGGCCGCGCATCGCAGTTGGGCGAGGGCTGCCAGCGCGCACCCTGCAGGCGGCCGCTGGCGGGGTCCACGCGCAGCTTGCGGGAACCTTTGCGGCGCGGCGGCGTCTGTTCGATCATCGGCGGCATCGTTCCGTCATCCGTCTTTCGTTCTGGGGGCACCATGAACCGTCCTGTCCGGGCCGCTGCGCTCGCAGCCTGCGTCTGCGCCAATGCCGTCGCCATCGCCGCGCCCGCCCAACCCGGAGCCTCGTTTCCCGAGATCCGCATTCCCTACGAGCGCCACGTGCTCGACAACGGCCTGACCCTCATTATCCACGAGGACCACAAGGCCCCGGTGGTGGCGGTCAACATCTGGTACCACGTCGGCAGCAAGGATGAGCGCCCGGGCCGCACCGGCTTCGCCCACCTGTTCGAGCACCTGATGTTCAACGGCTCGGAGAACCACAACGACGAGTTCTTCCGCCCGCTCGAAGCCGCCGGCGCCACCAAGCTCAACGGCACCACCTGGTACGACCGCACCAACTACTACCAGAACGTTCCCACCAGCGCCCTGGACCTGACCCTCTGGCTCGAATCCGACCGCATGGGCCACCTGCTCGGCGCCATCGACCAGAAGAAGCTCGACGAGCAGCGGGGCGTGGTGCTCAACGAGAAGCGCGAGGGCGAGAATCAGCCCTACGGCAAGGTCGACGACCTGATCGCCGCCGCCACCTACCCCGCCGGCCACCCCTATTCCTGGACCACCATCGGCTCGGAGGCCGACCTCAAGGCCGCCAGCCTCGACGACGTCAAGCAGTGGTTCCGGGACAACTACGGCGCCGCCAACGCCGTGCTGGTGATCGCCGGCGATGTCGACCCCAAGGCGGTCAAGGCGCGGGTCGAGCATTACTTCGGCGACATTCCTGCCGGGCCGACGCGTGCCCGCATGGGTGCCTGGGTCGCAAAGATGAGCGGCGAGAAGCGCGCCCGCCTGCAGGACCGCGTGCCGCAGCCGAGGCTGTACAAGGTCTGGAACGTGCCGGGCTTCTGCGAGCGCGACGCCAACCTGCTCGGCCTGGCCGCCACCGTGCTCGCCGACGGCAAGAACAGCCGCCTGTACAAGCGCCTGGTCTACCGCGACCAGACCGCCACGGCGGTCAACGCCGGCATGGGTCCGTTCGAGATCGGCTCGCAGTTCATGATCGACGCCATGGCCCGGCCCGGCGGCGACCTTCGCTCGCTGGAGCGCGCGGTGGACGAGGAGCTGGCGCGCTTCCTGCGCGATGGCCCCACGACCGAGGAGCTGACCCGGGCGCGCACCAAGGTCTTCGCCTCGGCCGTGCGCGGCCTGGAACGCATCGACGGCTCCGGGGGCAAGTCGGCCCAGCTGGCGCAGTACCAGGTGTACTGCGGCACGCCGGAGCGCTACGTCGAGGAACTCGACGAGATCCGCAAGGCAACGCCCGCCCAGGTGCGCGAGGTGGCCCGGCGCTGGCTCAGCGATGGCGTGTTCGTGCTCGATGTCGAACCTTTCCCGGAGCACAAGACCACGGCCGGCATCGACCGCCGGCAGATGCCGGCCCTGGGCACGCCGCCGGGCCTGAAGCTGCCGGCGCTCGAGCGCGCCACCCTCAGCAATGGCCTGAAGCTGGTCGTGGCCGAGCGCCACGAGGCGCCGGTGGTGCAGTTCAACCTGATCGCCGATGCCGGCTATGCGGCCGATGCCGGCGTCGCCGCCGGCACGGCGCGGCTCACGCTCGACATGCTCGACGAGGGCGCCGGCACCTATGACGCCCTGGCCCTGTCGGCACGCGCCGAGACGCTCGGTGCCAGCATCGGCGCCGGCTCGACCCTCGATACCTCGTTCGTATCGCTCAATGCGCTCAAGCCGCAGCTCGACGCCAGCCTAGCGCTGTACGCCGACGTGCTGCTGCGACCCAACTTCCCGGAACGCGAACTCGAGCGCCTGAAAAAGCTGCAGCTGGCCGCGATCCGTCAGGAGAAGGCGCAGCCCTTTGGCATTGCCCAGCGCCTGTATACCCGCCTGATCTACGGCGAGAGCCATGCCTACGCCAATCCGCGCAGCGGCACCGGCACCGAGACCAGCGTCGCCAGCATCGGCCGCGACGACCTGCGTCGCTTCTACGGCCGCTGGCTACGTCCGGACAACGCCACCCTGCTGGTGGTTGGCGATACGCGCATGTCCGAGATCAAGCCGCTGCTGGAGAAACACCTCGGCAGCTGGCGCGCCGCGGCCGAGCCCCGTCCGGTCAAGGCCCTGGCGCAGGTGGCCCTGCCCGAGAAGCCACGCCTGGTGCTGGTGAACAAGACCGACGCCGAGCAAAGCCTGGTCCTGGCCGCCCACCTGGCGCCGCCGAAGTCCGATCCGGACGACCTCGCCATGCAGGTGGCCAACACCGCGCTGGGCGGCAACTTCGTGTCGCGCCTCAACATGAATCTGCGTGAGGACAAGCACTGGAGCTACGGCGCCGGCAGCGCCATCTCGGGCGCCAAGGCCCAGCGCCCCTTCATCGCCTACGCCTCGGTGCAGAGCGACAAGACCCTCGATTCGATGGCGGAGATGCGCCGTGAACTCGAAGGCCTGGTCGGCCAACGGCCCCTGGACGCCGAGGAGGTTGCCTTCGCGCGCAATAGCCTGGTGCGCTCGCTGCCCGGCGACAATGAAACCGTGGCGGAAGTTGCGGGCTCGTTCGTCACCGTGCTGACCTACGGCCTGCCCGAGGACTACTGGAATCGCTACGTCGCCACCGTGTCCAGCCTGGATGCGACCGCCGTGAACGCCGCCGCCCGGCGCCTGGTGCAGCCCCAGGCCTTGACCTGGGTGATCGTCGGCGACCTGGCCCGCATCGAGGCGCCCATCCGCAAGCTGGGCTGGGGCGAGGTCACGGTGCTGGACCCCGACGGACAGAAGCTGCGCTAGGCCCCACGTCCGAGGACGCCGTCATGCTCGAACAGCTGAAACGCTCCTTCCTGTCGGCGCTGCTGCTGGCCGGCCCGCTCGCGGCCGCCGAAACGGCCAGCCTACCGGTGCAGGCCCTGGCCGAGCGCCTGGCGCAGACCCCGGCCGCGGCAACCCTGCTCGATGTGCGCACGGCCGAAGAGTTTGCCGCAGGCCACATCGAGGGGGCCCTGAATATTCCGGTCCAGGAGCTGGAGGGCCGTTTGAGCGAGCTGCCGGCGGATGCACCGGTCATCGTGTACTGCCGCAGCGGCCGGCGCGCCACGCAGGCCGCCGCGGTCCTGCGCGGTCGCGGCCTGACGGTGACGGAGGTCGAAGGCAGCTTCCTCGCCTGGCAGGCTGCCGGCCTGCCGGAGGCGCAGGCGCCGTCGGCGCCAAGGCCCTGAGCGGCGGACACAAAAAAACCGCCGCAGCGCGAGGCTGCGGCGGCCGTGGTATCCGCGAAAAAGCTATTCCATTTCGCCCAGCGGTCGGCTGAAGGTGAAGCGGCCCGGCTCGATGATGAACTTCTTGGCCGGCTCGATCGGCGGTTCGCCCTGCACGATCGACAGCGGGAAGTTCAGGATGAACAAGCCCACGCCACCGACGGTGGCAACGAGGCCGAGGGGACGCACGATCAGCAGGTCGAAGGCCATGGCGGCGGCCGACGGCGAGTTGTCGATGGCATCCGGCGATGTCTGCGCGCTGGCGACATTGGCCACGAGGAGAAGCGCGGCGCCGGCCGCGGCGATGAACAGTTTCTGCATGGGAACCCCCTGGCGATTTACCAGCCTTGACAGCAGCTTAGGCGCCATTCTCAAGGCTGTCAATGAACTGCGCACCGCCTAGAATCCGACCCCGATGATCCATCTTGCCCTCTACCAGCCGGAAATCCCGCCCAACACCGGCAATCTGATCCGGCTCAGCGCCAACAGCGGTGCCCAGCTGCACCTGATCCACCCCCTGGGCTTCCGGATGGAGGACACCGCCCTGCGCCGCGCCGGGCTGGACTACCACGAGTACGCCCGGGTCCGGGAGCATGCCTCGCTGGAGGCCCTGCGGGCGGCGCTCCCGAGCGCCCGCTGGCTGGCCTTCAGCACCCGTGGCGGCACACGCTACGACCAGGTGGCGTACCGGCCCGACGATCTGCTGCTGTTCGGCCCCGAGACGCGCGGCCTGCCGGACGCGGTGCTGGAGGCGCTGCCCGCGGACCAGCGGGTCTTCCTGCCGATGGCCCCGGGCGGACGCAGCCTCAACCTGTCGAATGCAGCGGCGATCGCGGTATTCGAGGCGTGGCGGCAGCTGGGGTTCCCCGGGGCGCGCTGAGGCGCCAGCCGCGTCGCTAGTCCTCGTCCGCCTCGGCACGTGCCGGGCGTGTCGCCAGGGCGCGCACGGCCTGGATCGGGCTCATGCGTCCCTCGAGCACGGCGCTCACGGCAGCGGTGATCGGCATCTCCACCCCATGGCGCTGCGCGAGGCGCAGTACCTCGGGCGCGGCCTTCACCCCCTCGACGACCTGCTGGATCTCGGCGATCGCGGCGCTGACCGACTTGCCCTGTGACAGGAGGAGACCCATGCGGCGATTGCGCGACTGGTTGTCGGTACAGGTGAGCACGAGATCACCCATGCCCGACAGACCCATCAGGGTCTCGGGCTTGCCGCCGAGAGCCTCGGCCAGGCGCATGATCTCGGCCAGCCCGCGGGTGATGAGCGCGGCGCGGGTGTTGGCACCAAGGTTTAGGCCATCGCAGATGCCGACCCCGATGGCCATGACGTTCTTGGCCGCACCGCCGATCTCCACGCCCGGCAGGTCCTCGGCCCAGTAGGCACGGAAGCCGTCGCCGTGCAGACGCTTGGCGATCTTCTCGGCGAAATGCTGGTCGCGTGAGGCAATCGTCACCGCCGTGGGCAGGCCCAGGCCCAGCTCCTTGGCGAAGGTGGGGCCGGAGATCACGGCCAGCGGCCAGGCTACGCCCAGCACGTCCTCGATCACCTCGTGGACCAGGCGCCCGGTCTGCGGCTCCAGGCCCTTGCAGGCGGTGGCGATGCCCTGCCCGGGCCGGAGCAGGGGCTTGATCGCGTCCAGAGTGCCGCGCAGCGCGTGGCTGGGCGTGGCGATCAGCAGATCCTCGGCGGCGGCCACGGTCGCCGGCAGGTCGGCCCCGGCCGTCAGCTTCACCGGGAAGGCACAGCCGGGCAGGTATTGCCGGTTCTCGCGCGCCGTCTGCATCTCGGCCATGCGCGCCGCATCGCGCCCCCAGAGCAGGGTGGTGGACCCGCGTCGCGCCAGCTGGATGGCCAGCGCGGTGCCGAAGGAGCCCGCCCCCAGGACTGCTATCGCACTCATCGCTCGCTCCCGTTCAGGACTGCGGGTCGTTCAAGCGGATGCCGCGCGCCCGGGCGCGCTCACCCGCTCAGTGCGCGGTGGCGGTGGCCGCAGCAGCGGCCTGGGCACGGCGCTTGTTCAGATGGTCGACGTACAGCGCCTCGAAATTGATCGGCTGCAGCAGCAGCTGCGGGAAGCCGGCGCGCTGCACGAGGTCCGCCACCGTCTCGCGCGCGAAGGGGAACACCTGCGCCGGACAGTAGGCGCCGAGGATGGCCTGCAGCTCATCCCGGTTGTCGAAGCCGCGCACATTGAAGATGGCAGCCTGGTGGGCCTCGGCCAGGAAGGCGACGTCCTCGCCGAGCTTGACCGTGACGGTCAGCGCCAGCACGAGGTGGAAGTTATCGCCCTCCAGCGGCTTGACGTCGGTGTTGACCTGCACATCGACCTGCGGCTGCCAGGGACGGGTGAACACCTGCGGCGCCAGCGGCACCTCCAGCGAGGCGTCCTTGACGTAGATCTTCTGGAGCAGCACCTGGCGGGCAGCGGGCGCAGTACCGGCGGCCGGGGCCGTCGGGTTCGAAGGGGTTTCGCTCATGGGGTCGGATCTTGAAGTAGAGGGTCGAGTTTACCGGCGCGATCCAGGGCCTGCAGGTCGTCGCAGCCCCCCACGTGGGTCTCGCCGATGAAGATCTGGGGCACGGTACGGCGCCCGGTGATGCGCATCATCTCATCGCGCAGGGCCGGGTTTTCGTCGACGCGGATCTCCTCGACGGCGACGCCCTTGTTGCCCAGCAGGCGCTTGGCCATGACGCAGAACGGACAGATCCGCGTCGTGTACATGCGCACCGCTTTCATCTGGCGGTCACCGGCAGGTTGGCGGTGATCCAGGCATTCAGGCCACCCCGCAGGGGGTAGACCTCGCCATGGCCGAGCTTGCGCAGCTTCTCCACCGCAGTGACCGCGCTGCCGCCCAGGGCGCAGTAGACAAGGATCGGCCGTGCCTTGTCCTTGCCCAGCAGGCCCAGGTGCTCGTCCAGCTTGGCGATCGGCGCGTTGATCGCGTTCAGGAGGTGGCCGCGCTTGAAGTCGGCGGCGGTGCGCACGTCAAGAATGACCGGATCGCGGTCATTGATCAGGCGCACGGCCTCGGGGGCCGACAGGCGCTTGCCGCCGGTCATCACGCCGTGGACCTCGTTGGCCACGAGCGCGAGTACTACGGCGCCGAGGGCGGCGAAAAGACCGGGATGGTTCTGGAAGAATTCGAGGAACTGCGCCATTTCGGGACGTCTCTGAAACCAGCTAGCATTATCGCATGTTCCGTCGCGCTCTCCGCTGCCTCGCCTGCGCCCTGATCGTGGCCGCTGGCGCCGCCGGCGGCGATGATGAGCGCCTGCGCCACAACCAGGAGGCCCTGGACGCCCTGCGCCCCCGGATCGAGGCCCTGCAGCGGCAGATCGAGGCCGACCAGGGCCAGAGCGACGCCCTGGCGCGCGAGGTCCAGGAGTCGGAGCGCCGGGTCGCCCAGCTGGCCGACAAGGTCCGCAAGCTCCGCAGCCGGGTGGACCAGCAAAGCCGCAAGGTGCGGGATATCCAGATCGAGCAGGCCGAGTCCGGCCGCGCCCTCCACGAGCACCGGCGCCAGCTGCGCCGGCAACTGCGCGCCGCCTATGTCATCGGCCGCCAGGGGCAGACCCAGCTGCTGCTCAATGTCGACAACGCCCAGGCCCTGGGCCGGGTGCTCGTGCAGTACGACTACCTGCACCGCGCCCAGACCGAGGCGATCCGGACCATCAACGCGCGCGCCTCGGAGCTCGAGTCCCTGGCCGCGCGGGTCCAGAGCGAACTGGCCCGCCTGCAGCAGCTGCGCGAGGACCAGGAAAGCACGCTCGGCGCCCTCAAGCAGGAGCGGGCCAAGCGTGCCGAGATGCTGGCGCAGCTGCGCGAGCGCATCAGCGACGAGACCGGCGAGCTCGAGCGCCTGCGGGCCGACGAGCGCGGCATCCGACGCCTGATCGAGTCGCTCAAGGAGACGCTGTCCGACCTGCCCCCCGACCTCCCGCCGAGTGACAAGCCCTTCCCCAGCCTCAAGGGCAAGCTGCCTTGGCCGGTGCGCGGTTCGCTGCTGGCCCGCTACGGCCAGCCCAAGGCCGGCGGCCGCCTGAACTGGAACGGGCACTGGATCGCCGCCAGCGAGGGCAGCACCGTGCGTGCGGTTGCCCGCGGCCGCGTGGTCTACACGGGCTGGATGCACCGCTACGGGCTGATCGTGCTCGTGGAGCACGACGGCGGCTACTACTCGCTCTACGGGCATGCACAGACCGTGACGGTGAAGGTCGGCGAGGCGATCCGCGCCGGGCAGACCATCGCCACCGCCGGCAACACCGGCGGCCACGAGAAATCGGGCGTCTATTTCGAACTGCGCAAGGGCACGGATCCGGTCGACCCCAAGCTCTGGCTCGGCCGCTGAGCCAACACGGCTGCGGGCCGCGAGGCCGGCACGGCGTCAGGCCGGACCCGACTCGGGGAACCGCTTTCTTTGCGGGCAGTCTCAAGCTTGCTATCTTGCCTCCACGATCGGCTTCAACCCCTGCCCATGCCTCTCTCCTACCGTGTTCCCCTGGCGCTCGCCACCGGCGTCCTGCTGGGCGCCTCCGTCACCCTCACCCAGGGCGTTCTGGCCGACAAGGCCCGCCCGGAAGCCTTGCCGCTCAAGGACCTGCAGACCTTCGTCGAGATCCTGAACCGGGTGAAGAACGACTACGTCGAGCCGGTCGAGGACAAGACCCTGATCGAGAGTGCGGTGCGCGGCATGCTCTCCGGGCTGGACCCGCACTCGGCCTACCTCGACAAGGACGAGTTCAAGGAAATGAACATCGCCACCTCGGGCAAGTTCGGTGGCCTGGGCATCGAGGTGCAACTGCAGAACGGCTTCGTGCGCGTCGTCGCACCCATCGACGACACCCCCGCCGCCAAGGCCGGCGTGCTCGCCGGTGACCTGATCGTGAAGATCGACGACACGCCGGTGAAGGGTCTTTCGCTGTCCGACGCGGTTGCCAAGATGCGGGGCGAACCGGGCACCAAGATCAGCCTGACCCTGGTGCGTGAGGGCGAGACCGCACCCAAGGTGCTGGAACTCAAGCGCGCCGTCATCAACGTCGCCAGCGTGCGCGGCCGCTCGCTGGAGCCTGGCATCGGCTATCTGCGCATCTCCAGCTTCACCACCGAGACCGGCAGCTCCCTGGAGAAGGAATTCAAGAAGCTGGCCAAGGACGCCGCACTCAAGGGGCTGGTGCTCGACCTGCGCAATAACCCGGGCGGCGTACTCGACGCGGCAGTGAAGGTCTCGGACGCCTTCCTGGAGAAGGGCAACATCGTCAGCATCAAGGGCCGCGAGCCTGGTGCCAGCCGCGATTTCGAGGCCCGCAGCGGCGACCTGCTCGGCGGCAAGCCCATCGTGGTCATGATCAACGGTGGCTCGGCCTCGGCCTCGGAGATCGTGGCGGGCGCCCTGCAGGACCAGCGCCGCGCGCTGGTCGTTGGCACCAAGTCCTTCGGCAAGGGCTCGGTACAGACCATCCTGCCCCTGTCGAGCGACGGCGCAATCAAGCTGACCACGGCGCGCTACTACACCCCGTCCGGCCGCTCGATCCAGGCCGAGGGCATCGAGCCCGACATCACGATCCGGGCCCTCAAGCTTGCCAAGAGCGAGAACGAGGGCAATGACTTCGAGCCGATCAAGGAAGCCGACCTCAACAACAGCCTGCGCAACGGCGACGCCGATGCCGAGAAGGAAAAGCGCGCCAAGGCGCAGGCCGACCATGAGAAGCAGGCGCAGGAGGCCCAGCAACTCGCCGAGAGCGACTACGCCCTCTACGAGTCGCTGAACCTGCTCAAGGGTCTGATCATCACGCGGGCCCCGTGAGCCGACGCCGCCTCGCCCTTGCCCTGCTGCTGGCCCTGGCCGCAGCACCGGCCCGGGCCGGGCCGGCGATCAGCATCGTCATCGACGATCTCGGCGACCGCTGGAGCAGCGGCGCGCAGGCCGTGGCCCTGCCCGGCCCCGTAGCCTGCGCCTTCCTGCCCAGTTCGCCCCACACCCGCAAGCTGGCCGAGCTGGCCCGGGCTGGGGGCAAGCCCGTGCTCCTGCACCTGCCGCTGCAACCCCTGCATGCCCGCGCCCACCCGCTCGCCCTGGGCGCCGGCGGCACCGAGGCCGACGGCGCCCAGCTGGGGCGGATGCTCGCGGCAGTACCCGGGGTGGAGGGCGTCAACAATCACCAGGGCAGCGAGGCCACGAGCGCCCGGGGGCAGATGCACTGGCTGATGCGCGAGTTGTCGCTGCGCGGTGTGGGCTACTTCATCGACAGCATGACCAGCGCCGACAGCCAGGCCTATGCCCTGGCCCGTGCCTACGGCCTGCCCGCCACGCGGCGCAAGGTCTTCCTGGACAACGATCCGAGTCCCGCCGCGGTGGAAGCCGAGTTCGAGCGCTTGCTGCGCATCGCCCGGCGCGACGGCACCGCCCTGGCGATCGGCCATCCCCACCCGGCCACGCTGGATCTGCTGCGCCGGCGCCTGCCCCAGCTGCGCGCCCAGGGGATAGAGCTGCTCAGCCCGCGCCAGCTGATCGCGCGCAGTGAGCAGGCGCCCGCCCCGATGCCCTTCCGCCTGCGCCTATCCACCGAAATGGCGCCCACGGCCGCAGCGGCGGGCACCCCCGGCAGCAGCCCCGCGACGGCGCTCAGCGCCCCCTGAAGGCGCGCCAGGCGCAGCCCAGGGCGGCAAGGCCCAGCCCTGCGAGCAGGGAGGTCGGCGCGCTGGCCGGCAAGGCCACGACCCCCAGGCCCAGGCCCAACGAGGCCAGCATCAGGCGATTGCGCCGACCCGATTCACGGATCTCCTCGCGCAGCGCCTCCAGCTCGTGCCGGGGCAGCCGCCCCGGACCCTCGCCACGGCGCAGCTGCTGCAGCGCATGGTGGGCCAGTTCGGGCAGCGACTCGGCCAGGCTGGGCAACTGCGAGCGCATCTTCTCGAGGGTGGCGACCGGGCCGAGCCGGTTGCGCATCCACTCCTCCATGATCGGCTTGGCCGTCTTCCACAGGTCCAGCTCCGGATTGAGCTGGCGGCCCAGTCCCTCGACCTGCAGCAGCGTCTTCTGCAGGAGCACCAGCTGCGGCTGCACCTGGTAGTTGAAGCGGCGCGCGATCTGGAACAGGCGCAGCAGGAAGAAGCCGAAGGAGATGTCCTTCAGCGGCCGCTGGAAGATCGGCTCGCAGATCGTGCGGATCGCGCTCTCGAACTCCTCGACCCGAGTACCGGCGGGAATCCACTCCGACTCGACGTGCAGCTCCGCCACGCGGCGATAGTCGCGATTGAAGAAGGCGTAGAAATTCTCGGCCAGGTAGCGCTGGTCCGAGGGCGTCAGCGTGCCAACGATGCCGAAGTCCACCGCCAGGTAGCTGGGGCGGCGCGGGTCCGAGGCATCGACGAAGATGTTCCCCGGATGCATGTCGGCATGGAAGAAATTGTGAACGAAGGTCTGGCGGAAGAAGATCTCCACGCCGCGCTCCGACAGCACGGTGAAATCCACGCCCAGCGCGCGCAGCCGGTCGAGCTCGCGGATCGAGATGCCGTAGATGCGCTCCATCACCACGACGCGGGTGCGGGTGTAATCCCAGAACACCAGCGGGTGATAGATCAGCTCCGAGCCCAGCCAGTTGCGGCGCAGCTGGGCACAGTTGGCCCCCTCGCGCATCAAGTCCAGCTCGTCGATCAGCACCTTCTCGTATTCGGCAACCACCTCGCGCGGCCGCAGGCGGCGCGCCAGCTTCGAGAACTTCTCGGCCAGCTCGGCGAGCGTGTGCAGCAGCTCGATGTCGGCGCGCATCACCTCTTCGATGCCCGGGCGCAGCACCTTCACCACCACCGCCATGCCGGGTTCGCCGCTGGCGGCCGGCTTCAGGCGCGCGGCATGGACCTGGGCCACCGAGGCCGAGGCCATCGGCGTCTCGTCGAACTCCGCGAACATCTCGCTCACCGGCCGGCCCAGCTCCGCCTCGACGATCGCGCGGGCCTCGGCCCCCGGGAACGGCGGCACGCGATCCTGCAGGCGGCTCAGCTCCTGGGCGATGTCGGCCGGCACGATGTCCGGACGCGTCGAGAGTGCCTGGCCGAACTTGATGAAGACCGGCCCCAGTTCCTCGAGCGCCAGGCGCAGCCGTTCGCCGCGCGGGCGGTTGCCGCGCGGACGCCCGTCGAGGAATTCGCGCAGCCCGTAGCGC
Organism: Solimonas sp.; assembly: GCA_036275615.1. GTDB lineage: Bacteria > Pseudomonadota > Gammaproteobacteria > Nevskiales > Nevskiaceae > Solimonas. The sequence continues at coordinate 24,621 of DASUDL010000027.1, read as the reverse complement.
GCGGCGACGCGACGGATCTGCCACAGCCGGCGCAGGCGCGACCCGCTGATCATGGGCTCACCCCACGGCGGCGCTCGAGCCGCTGCAGCCGCGCCTCGAAGCGCTCGACGTCGTCACGCAGGTGATCGACCTGATCCATCCATTCCGCGGCATCGCTGGCCCGCGCCAGGTCGCGCGTTTCCTCGCGCAGGTATTCGGCCGTATCCAGGCCGAGCGTGCCGGCCGTGCGGCGGGCCCAGCCCAGCAGACCCTTGAGGCCCTGGGCAGCACGATGCCCGGCCGCATCGCCGAGATAGCGGGCAAGAAGTTCCTCGGGGTCGAAGCCGACCCGCGCCAGCAGGCGGTTGAAGCGATGCAGCAACTCGACGTCGCCTTCCACCTCCAGGCCCTGCGGGATGCCGGACTCGCCCTGGCTCACCTGCCAGGCCAGGCGCAGCAGCACCGGCAGGCTGCCGCGCACCGACACCTCCGGCGCCTGCGGCGGCTCGGCCAGCACGCGCACGCCGCCCTCGGCGAATTCGATGAACAACAGCCAGGCGGGCGCCTCGGCCGCGAGCGCGATGCCGCGGCCGCGCAGGCGTTCGCATTCGGCCAGCACCTCGGGCTCGAGGCGCAGATAGCGGTTGAGCGCGACCTCGACCGCCGCGCAGAGCAGGGCGGGCGTCATTCCAGGCGGAAGCCGCGGTGCACGGCGACGATGCCGCCGGTGAGGTTGTAGACCTGCACACGCGACAGGCCAGCCTTCTCCATCATGCCCTTGAGCGTCGCCTGATCCGGATGCATGCGGATCGACTCGGCCAGGTAGCGATAGGAATCGGCATCCTGGGCCACCAGGCGGCCCATGAGCGGCAGCAGGCGGAAGGAGTATTCGTCGTAGACCTTGGCCAGGGTGCCGTTGAGCGGCTTGGAGAACTCGAGCACCAGCAGGCGCCCGCCGGGTTTGAGCGCCCGCGTCATCGAGCGCAGCGCGGCGTCCTTGTCGGTCACATTGCGCAGGCCGAAGCCGATGGTGATGCAATCGAAGCTGCCCTCGGGGAAGGGGAGCTTCTCGGCATTGGCCTGTACCACCGGCACCCGCAGCAGGCCGTGGTCGACCAGCCGCTTGCGGCCCTCGCCCAGCATCGCCGCGTTGATGTCGGACAGGATCACCTGGCCGCGCTCGCCGGCGGCCTTGGCGAACTCGCGGGTCAGGTCGCCGGTGCCGCCCGCGACGTCGAGCACGCGCTCGCCGGCACGCACGCCGGCCAGGTCGATGACGAAGCGCTTCCACAGGCGGTGGATGCCCAGCGACATGAGGTCGTTCATCACGTCGTACTTGTGCGCGACCGAGGTGAACACGCCGGCTACGCGCTTCTGCTTGTCGCCGACCGCGACCTGCTCGTAGCCGAAGTGGGTCGTGCCGGACGACGCGGCGGCGGACGAAGGCGGCTTGGGATCGGTGGCCATGGCGGTACGCGTGGAAGGAGCCGGCATTGTAGCCGCTGGCGCCGCCCCGCCGGACCCCCGGCCGCCCCTCAGGGCTTGGCCGTGGGCACGTGCTGCCGGACCAGGGCTGCGAGCTTGACCACGTCACGGTCCCGGGACATGCCGACCTCGGCCAGACGCTCCTCGTAGCGGGCCCAGTTGCGGGCCTGCTGCTCGCCCATCTCGCGCAGGAATTCCCAGGTGTACAGGCCGGTGTCATGGCCGTCGTCGAAGGCCAGGCGCACGGCATAGCGACCGACCGGGTCGATGCGGGCGATGTTCACCTCGCGCTTGCCGCCCACCAGCATCGGTTCGGCCAGGCCGTGCCCGCGCAGTTCGGCCGAAGGTGAATACACGCGCAGGTACTCGCAGGGCAGCTGCCACTGGGTGCCGTCGGCCCAGGCCACTTCGAGGACCCGGGCCTTGCGGTGCAGGCGGATACGGCTGGGGGCGGGCGTCATCGGCAGCTCAGAGGATGTAGCGGCTCAGGTCCTGGTTGCCGGCCAGCTTGCCCAGGCGCGTATCGACATAGGCGGCATCCACGGTCAGGCTCGTGCCCGCCTTGTCCGGCGCCTCGTAGGCCAGCTCGTCCATCAGCCGCTCCAGCACCGTGTGCAGGCGACGGGCCCCGATGTTCTCGGTGCTCTCATTGACCTGCCAGGCAATCTCGGCGATGCGCTTGAGCCCGTCGTCGGCAAACAGCAGCTGGACACCCTCGGTCGCCAGCAGCGCCTTGTACTGCTCGGTGAGCGAGTAGTTGGGCTCGGTCAGGATGCGCAGGAAGTCCGGGGCCTTGAGCGGGTCGAGCTCGACCCGGATCGGCAGGCGGCCCTGCAGTTCCGGGATCAGGTCGGAGGGCTTGGCCAGCGAGAAGGCGCCGGAGGCGATGAACAGCACGTGGTCGGTCTTCACCGGCCCGTACTTGGTGGTGACCGTGCTGCCCTCGATCAGCGGCAGCAGGTCGCGCTGCACCCCCTCGCGCGAGACATCGGCACCGGAGAACTCGCCGCGGCGGCAGATCTTGTCGATCTCGTCGATGAAGACGATGCCGTTCTCCTCGGCGTTGCGGATCGCCTCGGCCTTGATCGCCTCCTCGTCGACGAGCTTGGCCGCTTCCTCGTCGGTGAGCTGCTTCATCGCATCGCGGATCTTGAGCTTGCGCGTGCGCAGCTTGCCCTGGCCAAGGTTGGCGAACATCGACTGCAGCTGCTCGGTCATCTCTTCCATGCCGGGCGGGCCCATGAGCTGGACCGGCGCGACCGAGGCCGACAGCCGCAGCTCGACCTCCTTGTCGTCCAGCTTGCCCTCGCGCAGCTGCTTGCGGAACACCTGGCGCGCGGCCCCGTTTTCCGACTGGCGCTGCGGGCTGGCCTCGCCGAAATCCTTGGGCGGCGGCAGCAGCAGGTCGAGGATGCGCTCCTCCGCGGCGATCTCGGCGCGGTCACGCACGCGGCGCATGGCCTGCTCGCGGGTCATCTTCACCGAGGCGTCGACCAGATCGCGGACGATGGTGTCGACGTCCTTGCCGACATAGCCCACCTCGGTGAACTTGGTTGCCTCCACCTTCACGAACGGCGCATTGGCAAGCTTGGCCAGGCGGCGGGCGATCTCGGTCTTGCCGACGCCGGTCGGGCCGATCATCAGGATGTTCTTGGGATGGATCTCGGCACGCATCGGCCCGTCGATCTGCGCCCGACGCCAGCGGTTGCGCAGGGCCACGGCCACAGCGCGCTTGGCGGCGGACTGGCCGACGATGTGCTGGTCCAGCGCCTGCACGATCTCGCGCGGCGTCATGGTGGCAGGGGTGGCAGCGACTTCGCTCATGGAATTTCCGGAACGCAGGCAGGGGACCGACGCCTCAGGCGTCGAGGGTCTCGAGCGTCAGCGTGTGATTGGTATAGATGCAGATGTCCGCCGCGATGTGCAGGCCCTTCTCGACGATCTCGCGGGCACCAAGCTCGGTGTTCTCCACCAGCGCCCGGGCGGCGGCGCTGGCGAAGGCACCGCCCGAGCCGATGGCGATGACGCCATGGGCTTCCGGCTCCATCACGTCGCCGTTGCCGGAAATCATCAGCGTTGCCTCGCGGTCGGCGACGATCAGCAGGGCCTCCAGGCGACGCAGGTAGCGGTCGGTGCGCCAGTCCTTGGCCATTTCCACGGCGGCGCGCACCAGCTGTCCGCCGTGCTTCTCGAGCTTGCCCTCGAAGCGCTCGAACAGGGTGAAGGCGTCGGCAGTGCCGCCGGCAAAGCCGGCCAGGACCTTGTCGCCGTAGAGCCGGCGCACCTTGCGGGCATTGCCCTTGACCCGGGTATTGCCCATGGACACCTGGCCATCACCGCCGAGCGCCACCTGGTTGCCGCGGCGTACGCAGAGGATGGTGGTGCCGTCGAACTGTTGCATGGAAGGGGCGCCGGGAGCGGGGGGAACTCCGATGGTGGGGGCACCTTGCCCGGCTTTCAAGGCAAGGGGCCAGAAACGACGAAGGCGCCGGATGGCGCCTTCGTGCAATGCCTCGGACCGCCGCTCAAGGCTGGGCCGTGGCCTCGGGCGCCGCCTCGGCCGCGGCAGCTTCGCCCTCGGCCGGAGCCGCTACCGGGGCTGCGACGGCAGCGGACGGCGGCGGGGGCGGCGCCGGCTCGCAGCGGGCCTTGGGCTCGCTGTCGCAGGCGCAGCGGGCCGCCTCGCCAGCGGCACACTGGATCGTGACGGTCATGCCGCTGCCGCAGTCGCGGGTGCAGGACTGGGCGGCGACAGCGGCGTCGGCGGCGGCCTGCTCCGAGGGCGCGGCGGCTTCAGCGGCCGGCGGGGAGGCGGGCTCCGCAGCCGGCGGCTCGTCCTTCTTGCAGGCCGCCAGCAGCACCAGCGTCGTGGCCGCGACCAGGAGGAACCGATTCCGCTTCATGCATGCGCTCCGCGACAGATAAAGAATTCGCGATCAGCCAACGTGACCGCGGGGCGCAATCATACTGGTTTGCCCACAGGCCGGGACGATGCGTCGGCGTGCACCGACGAAGGCCGGAAACAGAAAAGGCGCCTTGCGGCGCCTTTTCCGTGTCTGCAGCCCGGAGGGCTGCAACAAGCTTCAGCTTACTGCTGGGCCGGGGCGGCAGCCGGGGCAGCTTCGGCGGCCGGGGCGGCAGCGGCGTCAGCAGCCGGGGCGGCAGCAGCGTCGGCAGCCGGGGCGGCGGCAGCGTCAGCAGCCGGGGCAGCTTCAGCGGCCGGGGCCGGGGCGGCTTCGGCGGCCGGAGCCGGGGCGGCTTCCACCGGGGCAGCAGCTTCTTCCTTCTTGCAGGCGGCGAGGGCGAGAACAGCGGCCAGACCCATCGCGAGGGCAACGTTACGCATTGGTACAGACTCCCAAGGGATAAATGAGAAACAGACGATATCGTTTGACGTCCGGCTCCCGACCTTGCGGCCGGGGGCTGGCGGCGCGGGCATCATACGCATTTTTTTGCGGCGCACAAGAGCGTCGCCCGCGCCGGGCGGGATTTGTCAACCCCCTCCGGCGTCCGTTTTCCGCCGCCGGGCGCGGGGGTGGGCCTGGTCGTAGACGCTGGCCAGGCGTTTCCAGTCGAGCTGGGTGTAGATCTGGGTGGTGGACAGGTTGGCGTGGCCCAGCAGTTCCTGCACTGCCCGCAGGTCGCCGCTGTTCTCCAGCAGATGGGTGGCAAAGGAGTGGCGCAGGCGGTGCGGGTGCAGGGGCACGGCCAGCTCGCTGCGCTGCGCCCAGGCCTTGAGCCGCACCGCCACGGCGCTGCGGGACAGGCGGCGGCCGGTGCGCGCCACGAACAGGGCTGGCTCGCCGGCGTCGGCATACTCGGGACGCAGCCGCAGCCAGGCATCCAGGGCGCTCCGGGCAGCGGCGCCGATCATGACCACCCGCTGCTTGTTGCCCTTGCCCGTGACCCGGACCTCCCGCACCCCGCCAGCCACGTCCTCGGCATCGAGGCTGAGCAACTCGGCCAGGCGCAGGCCGCTGGAATAGAACAGCTCGACGATGGCCTGGTCGCGCTGCGCCAGTTCATCGCCCGCCGGCCGGTCCAGGGCCGACACCAGGTCCTCGGCAGCGATCACGCCGGGCAGCTTGCGGCGCAGCTTGGGCGCCCGCACGGTCAGCGCGGGATTGGCCGGCAGGCGGCCCAACCGCAGCTGGCGATCGAAGAAGCTGCGCAGACTGGACAGGTAGCGATGCAGGCTCGCCGGCTGCAGGCCGGCGCGGTGCTGGGTGCTGATGAAGCTGCGGACCAGGTGGCTGTCGATCTGTTGCGGCTCGCGCAGCCCGGCCCGCTCGCAATGATCGGTAAACCGCGCCAGGTCGGCAGCGGCGGCAGTGAGGGTGTGCGGCGAGTAGCGCTTCTCGTGCCGGAGGTGCTCGAGGTACTCGGCAATCCAGGGCGCCAGCAGGGTCCCGGGCACGGCCGCCGTCGTCGGGGTGGACGACGGGGCGGAGGTGCCGCGGGCCATGAGCCTTACAGCCGGGCGCGGATGGCCGCCGACACCAGCTCCGCGGTCATTTCCAGGAACAGCTTGCCCTGGCGCGGCTGGAAGCGCTCCGGATCCAGGGACCCCAGTGCCAGGAAGCCCAGGCTCTTGTCTTTCTCCAGCGGCACCAGCGCCGCCGAGCGCGGCGCCTGCGCGGCGCGCGGGAACAGCAGCAGGGCCCGGTCCTCGGGCAGAGGACCGCACTCGATCAGGCGGGTGCGGAAGAAGTTGTCGAAGGCGCGCGCCAGCTTGCCCTCGGGCTCGACGCTGAGCAGGCCCTCGATGTCATGGCGCTTGTAGTGGTTGGCGGCCAGGCCCACCTGCACTTCCTCGATGCCGAAGTCCTCGCGCAGGCACTTGGCCAGGCCCGCGGCCACGGCGGCCAGCGACGGCGCGCGGATGAGGGTACGGGCGAGGTGGTGCACGTTGTCGGCGCGCTTCTCGTTGTCACGCGCCGCGTCCATGAGGCGCGCCAGGCGATCCTCGAGCCGCTGGTTCTTGGCGCGGATGATGTCCAGCTGGCGCTCGATGAGCGACACCGCCGAGCCGGCCTTGTGCTTGAGCTCGATGGCTTCGAGCAGGTCGGGATGACGGCCCAGAAAATCCGGATGCGCCTTGAGATAGGCGGCAACCTCGCGCTCGTTCAGTCGCGGCGCGGCCGCCTCGTCTGCTTTCGTGTTCGCATTCGGCTTCAGCTCGGCCATTCAATCTCCCCCCGGAATACCGTGACGGCAGGTCCGGTCATCAGCACCGGCTGCCCCTCCCCTTGCCACTCGATGATGAGCGTTCCGCCGCGCACCTGCACGCTCACTCGCGCATCCAGCCGGCCCCAGAGCCGGCCCACGACCACGGCGGCGCAGGCACCGCTGCCACAGGCCAGGGTCTCGCCCACCCCGCGCTCGTACACGCGCAGCCGCACCCGGCCGCGGTCGAGCACCTGCAGGAAGCCGACGTTCACGCTCTGCGGGAACTCCGGCTGGCGCTGCAGTGCCGGTCCGAGCTCGGCCACCGGCGCGGCGTCGACGTCGGCGACCTCGATCACCGCATGCGGATTGCCCATGCTGGCCGCGCCGAACTCGACGCGGCGGCCGCCGGGCAGCGCCAGGGCATAGCGCGGCGCCGGCCCGGGCAGATCCAGCGGCACCTCGGCCGGCGCCAGGCGCGGCACGCCCATGTCGACGGTGTACTGGCCCTCGCCGGCCTCGCGCAGTTCGAGCACCGACGTGGCCGTGCGCACGCGGATGCGGTCCTTGTGCGACAGGCCGTGCTCGCGCACATAGCGGGCCAGCGCCCGCGACCCATTCCCGCACTGGCCCGATTCCGAGCCGTCGGCATTGAAGATGCGGTAGTTGAAATCGACGTCCGGCGTCGAGGGCGGCTCGATCACCAGCACCTGGTCGCAGCCGACACCGAAGCGCCGGTCGCCCAGGCGCGCCAGCAGCTGCGGAGTTGGGCGGAACGGTTCGCGCGTGGCGTCCACGACCACGAAATCGTTGCCGGCGCCATGCATCTTGGTGAACTGCAGCTTCATCCGTGTATTGTATTGAAGCGGCCAGCAAACATCTGCCCGGCGATGCGTTTCTCGCAGGCATCGACCCCCGGGCCTGCGCCGTCCGGGCGGGGGATTCAGCGGAACCATGACTGAGAAGATCGTCCATCGCGGCGGCTGCCACTGCGGCGCCGTGCGCTTCGAGGTGCAGGCCGCCGCGCGGCCGCGGGCCCAGCGCTGCAACTGCTCCATGTGCCGGCTCACGGGCTTCGAGCACCTGATCGTCCCGGCCGCCGACTTCCGCCTCCTCTCCGGGGCAGACTCCCTGACGACCTACACCTTCAACACCGGCGTGGCGCGACATCTGTTCTGCCGGGTGTGCGGCATCAAGTCGTTCTACGTGCCGCGCTCCAACCCCGATGGCTACTCGGTCAACCTGCGCTGCCTGGAGCCGGGCACGCTGGCCGGCGTCGACTACGAGGACTTCGACGGCCAGAACTGGGAACGCGCCGGCGCGGATCTCGCCCACCTGTCACGAGGCACGCCGTGAGCGCGATGCATCCCATCGTCACCACCCCGGCGCTCGCCGAGTGCTGCGAGTTCTACCAGCGTGCCTTCAAGGCGCGCGTGCTGTTCCGCGCCGACTGGTACGTGCAGATCGCCATCGGCGACTGGGAGATCGGCTTCCTGCGCCCCAATCACCCGACCCGGCTACCGGTGTTCCAGCACACCACGCTCACGCGCGGACTGTGCCTGGCCCTGGAGGTGGCGGACGTGGAGGCCAGCTACGCCGAACTGCAGGCGCGCGGCGTGCCGCCGCTCGGCGCCCTGCGCGAGTTCCCCAACGGCGAGCGCTCGTTTTCGGTCATCGATCCGGCCGGCATCGTCATCAACGTGGTCGAGCGCCACACCGGCTCGGCCGACATCCGCGACTTCTGAAGCGCTGCCCGCGCTTTTGAGTTTTGCGGGGGCGCGTGCTAGAAAACACGCAATTACAAGAGCTTGGGAGACCACCGTGAAGGTGCTCGGCGCGGATATCGGCTTTGGCTACACCAAGGCCACGGATGGTCGGCAGTTCCAGGTCTTCAAGTCCATCGTCGGCGAGGCCAATGAGGTGCAGTTCGGCGAGAGCCTGCTGCCCGGCCAGCCGCAGTTCCCGCGGCATCTCGTCCTCGGCGAGAAGGGCTACTTCGTCGGCGAGCTGGCCGAGTCGCATTCCCGCGGCCGCGGCTTCACGCTGGACCAGACGCAGTTCCTCACCCAGTACGCCAAGACCCTGGCGCTGGCCGGCCTTGCCCCCTTCGTCGAGAGCGGCGACCCCGTGCGCCTGGTCACCGGCCTGCCGGTCGGATTCTTCCGCAAGCATCGCGAGGCGCTGGCCGCCCTGCTCACCAACCGTCACAGCATCGCCACCGTGAAGCCGGGGACCGGCGACCGCGAGGAGAAGGTGATCTACATCGAGAAGGTGCGGGTGGTACCGCAGCCCTTCGGATCGATGTTCAACCTGATGCTCAATGACCTGGGCAAGCCCGCGAGCCAGCGCTTTCTCACGGAGAAGATCGGCCTGATCGACGTCGGCTTCCGCACCGCCGACTATACGATCAGCGACAAGACCCGCTATTCCGAGCGCGGCAGCGCCTCGACCGACTCAGGCATCTCGCTGGCCTACACCGCCATCGCCAATCACCTGCAGGAGAAGAGCGGTGTCGCGATCGAGCTGTACCGCCTCTATGACGGCGTGGCCAAGGGCGCGATCAAGATCAAGGGCAAGCGCTACGACCTGACCGGCATCGTCCAGGCCGCGTTCCAGCAGCTGGCCAGCCGCATCGCCCAGGAGGCCAACCGGCTCTGGGCCGATGACTGGGACCTCGACGCGATCGTGATCTCGGGCGGCGGCGGCGCGACGCTGGCGCCTTTCCTGCAGTCGCAGCTGGAGGGCGAGGTGCTGCCGGTGCCGGCCGACCAGGACGCGCGCCTCAACAACGTCCAGGGTTACTGGAAGTACGGCATGCACCTCTGGGGCGGCTGAACGACCCGGCGGGCAGCGGTGCGGGCCGCGCACGCGCCGCCCCCGGAGAACCTCAGGCCGCCTTCACGGCCTCCTCGAGTTCGTCGAAGGCCTCGCCCATGTAGACCGCCAGGCGCTGCATGCTCGGTAGCGTGTCGCGGCAGCCCGTGAACCCGATGTTGAACTGGCCGTCGTAGCTCACGGCGGTGATGTTCAGCGCCTGCCCGTGCGACAGCAGCGAGACCGGGTACATCTGCTCCAGGCGCGCGCCATGGAAGTACAGCGCCTCGCGCGGACCCGGCACGTTGGAGATGGTGACGTTGAACATCGGCCGCGCGCGACCGCCGAGGCCGGCGAGCAGCTGCAGGATGAACGGCGCCATGAACACCATCGTGTAGTTGTTGATCACCGCCTTGGGCAGGGCCTGCAGGTGCTGCTTGGCGACATTGGCGGAATCGTGGATCGCGCGCAGGCGCTCCAGCGGATCGGCCAGGTGCGTGTTGAGGTTGGCGATGATGAAGCTGATCGCGTTGGCGGCGTCATCATCGTCCGCGGGGCGCACCGACACCGGCACGCCGGCGGTCAGCGGCTGGTCGGGCAGCGCGTGGATCTCGTCGAGATAGCGGCGCAGGGCGGCGGCGCAGAGGTATAGGAAGATGTCGTTGAGCGACACCCCCGTCTTCTTCGCCACGGCGCGCACGCGGTCGAGGTCGTAGTGCTGGGTGGCAAAGCGGCGCTGGCCCGAGACCTTGCCGTTGAGGATGGACTTGGGCCCCTCGAAGGGCGTCGACCAGCCCGGCTCGGTGTGCTTGAAGGCCTGGCGCAAGGTGTCGGCAAAGGCCCGGCCGAGGATCGGCGCGGTGGTGGCCTGTTCCTTGGCGGCCTGCACCAGCTTCTGCAGCAGCGGCGTGCGCGGCGCCCGCGGGCGCTCACGCTGGCCGGTGCCGTAGCCGATGGTCCAGGGCGGCGCCTGGTTGCGGGCCTTGGCATCCGGCGAAAGCATGCGCTGCAGCATGCGCATGCCGCCCACGCCGTCGACCAGCGAATGGTGCATCTTCATGTACAGGGCGAAGCGGTTGCCCTCCAGCCCCTCGATGACCGTGCACTCCCAGAGCGGACGGTTGAAGTCCATGGGATGCGAGTGCAGGCGCTGGATCAGCTGGCCGAGCTCGCGCTCGCCGCCGGGCTTGGGCAGCGCGGAGTGGCGCAGGTGATAGTCGAGGTCGATGCGGCGGTCCTCGACCCAGCCCGGCAGCACCGACTTGAGCTTGGCCGAGCGCAGCTTGAGGTTGAACGGCGCGGCAAAGCGGCGGTGCGAGCGCAGCTGCTCGAACAACTGCTTGAGGAAATCCTCCGGGGCGTTCCGCGGCAGCGAGAAGATCGTCAGGCTGCCGACGTGCATCGGCGTATCGGTGCTGTCCACGTACAGCCAGGCTGCGTCCAAAGGGCTCAGCTTCTTCATGTCTCCCCCGCTGGTTATCCGGGCATGAGAACACAGGTGGCCAGACCCGACAAACGGCGGTTGGCCGTCCGCCGGGGCTTGTGTCTATACTTGAACACTTGTTCATTTATTTTTACCCGCTGGCCTGGCCGCCGGCGGCTGCACTGCCGGAGAACCCCATGAACACCGTCGTGTCCTACCTGCCCAGCGCCGGCGCCAGCAACGCCACCGAGGCCGAGATCAAGCGCGTGTTCGACCGCCAGCGCGACACCGCGCTGCGCCTGCGCCGCTCCACCGCCCAGGAGCGCATCGCCAAGATCCAGCGCCTGCACGACGCGGTGATGGCCCACCGCCAGCAGTTCCATGAAGCCGCCTACAAGGACTTCAAGAAGCCGCCCGCGGAAGTGGACCTGGCCGAGATCCTGCCGGTCATCAGCGAGGCCAAGCACGCCATGCGCGCGCTCAAGGGCTGGATGAAGCCCAAGGGCGTGTGGCCCACCAGCCTGACCATCGGCCTGAAGTCCTGGATCCAGTACGAGCCCAAGGGCCGCTGCCTGATCGTCTCGCCCTGGAACTACAACGTGAACCTGAGCTTCGGGCCGCTGGTATCGGCAATCGCCGCCGGCAACACGGCGATCCTGAAACCCTCGGAGATGACCCCGCACCTGTCGGCGCTGATGGCCAAGGTCATCAAGGAGATCTTCCCGGAGGACGAGGTGGCCCTGTTCGAGGGCGATGTCGCCGTCTCCACCGCCCTGCTGGCCCTGCCCTTCGACCACATCTTCTTCACCGGCTCGCCGGCCGTGGGCAAGGTGGTGATGGCCGCTGCCGCCAAGCACCTGACCAGCGTCACCCTGGAGCTGGGCGGCAAGTCGCCGACCATCATCGACGAAAGCGCCGACCTCAAGCTGGCCGCCCGCACCCTGATGTGGGGCAAGTACACCAACAACGGCCAGACCTGCATCGCCCCGGACTACGTCTACGCGCACGCCTCGATCAAGGACCAGTTCGTCAAGGAATGTGCCGCCGTGATCAAGGAGTGGTACGGCGAAACCATGTCCGAGCAGAAGGGCTCGCCCTACCTGGCGCGGGTGGTCAACGAGCGCCACACCAAGCGCATCGCCGGCCTGCTGACCGACGCCAAGTCGCGTGGCGCGAAGATCGCCTTCGGTGGTGAGTTCGACGAGGCCAGCTGCTTCATCCAGCCGACCGTGATCGAGAACATCCCGGCCGATGCCCGCATCCAGAGCGAGGAGATCTTCGGGCCGCTGCTGCCCGTGATGCCGTACACCCAGCTCGAGCCGATCCTCGCCGAGATCAACGCCCAGCCCAAGCCGCTGGCCCTGTACATCTGGTCGAAGAACGAGGCCGTGATTGACCAGGTGCTGAAGAGCACCAGCGCCGGCGGCACCTGCATCAACCACTGCGTGGTGCAGTACGCCCATGGCAACCTGCCCTTCGGCGGCGTCAACAACTCCGGTATCGGCAGTGCCCACGGCCACTTCGGCTTCAAGGCCTTCTCGCACGAGCGTTCGGTGATCCGCACCCGCTTCATGATGGCGCGTACCCTGTTCCCGCCGTACACCAACCTCAAGAAGAAGATCATGGACGTGATGCTCAAGACGCAGTAATCCGCGTCCTGTGCCGGTCCCGATGCCCCTCTCCGCGAGGGGCATCGTCGTTCTGGCGTCGGGGATTCTCCGACCCTCGCGGCCCCGAGGGTTTTCCCGGCTACTGCGACCGCAGCCGCCCCCCCTAGAATCCTGCGCGTCCTGGTGGAGCCCTCGCCGGCCCCGCGGGACCTGACAGTCGCCCATCCGAGGCGGCTGCATTCCGAACTGCTGCAGGGGAAGAGTCTGATGAACCGTGTGTCGCTGCCGGGGCTTCGCGCCTGCGGTCTGAGCCTTGTCGTGTCTCTGCTGGCCGCCTGCGGCAGCAGCTCCGCCCCCGAGGGCCTGAGCGCTGGTGGCGGGGTGCCGCCGCCCCCGCCGGTGCCGAGCGCCGCCTGCGCGCCGGCTGATGCCCAGTCCGAGGCCCGCTTCAGCGCCCTGGGCGATACCGAGCTGCTCGAGGTGATCGTCAGCTTCGACGGCACCGCGCCGCTTTCGGCGCAGCGCATCGGCCTGCTGGAGAAGGTCGGCGTGCAGGGCAAGCGCTTCAGCCGCCTGCCGATCGCCGGTGTACTCGCTACCCGAGCGCAGATCGAACAGCTCAAGGCCCTGCCGGGCGTGCGCTCGGTGCGCTGGAACGCACCGCTGTCCCACGAGGACGACGTGGCCCGCTACCTGACTTCGGTGGACCAGGCCTTCGCCGCACCGGAGATCCGCAACGGCGCCGGCGAACCCATCACCGGCAAGGGTGTGGCCATCCTGGTCAATGACTCGGGCATCGACGCCACCCACCCGGACCTGCTGTTCGGCGACAAGACCATCCAGAACGCGCTGGGCCACACCAACCTGCGCCAGCTGGCCGGCACCGCCAACAGCCTGGTGTTCGACGAGGACGACTACGACGAGACCGCGCCGTTCACGCCGATCGAGAACGTGCCCAACTCCGACGTACTCGGCTCGCACGGCACGCACGTGGCCGGCATCGCCGCCGGCAACGGCACGATGTCCGGCGGCCGCTTCGCCGGCGCCGCGCGCGGCGCCAGCCTGATCGGCTACGGCTCCGGCGCCACCCTGCTGGTGCTCGACACCCTGGGCGGCTTCGACTACGCGCTGCAGATCCTCGACGAGCACCCGGAATACAACCTGCGCATCGTCACCAACTCCTTCGGCAATACCGGCGACATCGGCACCTGCTTCGATCCGGCCGACCCGACCAACATCGCCACCAAGATGCTCGCCGACCGCGGCGTGGTGGTGGTGTTCTCGGCGGGCAACTCCGGCTCCTTCCCGGGCACCATCACCGGCAACTTCAAGAAGGCGCCGTGGGTGCTGGCCGCGGGCAACGGCGAGAAGAACGGACTGCTCGCGCCCAGCTCCTCGCGCGGCAGCCTGCGCACCGAGGTCTACCAGGTCACGGTGGATGGCGAGACCTTCACCGTCGAGGACCGCCCCACGGTCGTGACCCCGGGCACCGACTACATCTCGACCCGTGCCATCGCCGCCGACCCGTTCGCGCCGCTGGACACCCAGGCCGACGTCGACGCCGGTGACATCCCGCCGCAGATGCTGCCCTTCTACACGCACAAGACCGGCACCAGCATGGCCGCCCCGCACCTGGCGGGCCTGACCGCGCTGCTGCTCGAGGCCAACCCGGCCCTGACCTGGCGCGAGGTGAAGCAGATCTTCAAGCAGACCGCGACCAACATGCCGGGCTATGCCACCTGGGAAGTCGGCTCGGGCTTTGCCAACGTCGAGGCCGCCCTGGCCCAGGCGCTCGCCCTGCGCAGCAATTACGGCCTGACCAACCACACGCAGCGCGGCTTCCACGCCGCCCTGCCGCTGGCCGAAGCCACGGAAGAAATCTTCGTGATGGACTTCCTGCCGGCCGGCACGCCGTCCGACCAGACCTTCGAGGTCGACGCCGACACGGGCCTGGTGATCGCGCAGTGGAGCCAGCCGCTGGGGGATCCCTGCACCTGCGCCGTGGCCCTGGTCGACCCGGCCGGCCGCCGCTACGGCTCCAGCATTGCCCTGCCCCTGCTGGGCAGCAACGTCGGCGTGGTCGCCAACGGCATGCCCGGCACCTGGACCCTGCAGGTCCGGGGTATCGGCAGCGTCTCCGGCGTCGCGCTCGACCCGCTGGGCGTCACCAACGGCGTCGCCGGACCCTCGACCCTCGACGTGCGCGTGACCCGCGTCGCCAAGGGCGATCCGCGCGGCCTGCGCGATGTGGGCAACCACCCGCAGCGCGCCTTCATCGAGTTCGCGGTCGAGCAGCGCCTGATGGACGGCCTGCCCGGCGGCTTCTCGCCCAACGCCCTGCTCAGCCGCGGCCAGTTCGCCGAGTACCTGATGGCCTGGGGCGTGCGCCAGACCCGCAGCCACAACGGCGAGCGCCGCTTCAGCGACCTGGGCAACGACGCCCTGCAGGCCGCGGCCGAGGCCGTGACGCGCTCGGGCCAGCTGATCCTCAGCCGCTCGACGAGCTCGCTGCCGCTGCTGCGCGTGACCGGCAACAGCTTCTCGCCCTCGGTCGCCGTCAGCCGCCAGGAGGCTGCCTACGCGCTGGTGCAGGCGATGGGTCGTGAGGAGCAGGCCAAGGCCCACGGCGACGCCGCACTGACCGCGCCGCAGGCCGAGGGTGATCCGCTGCCGGTGGCCGATGCGGCCGAGGTGGATCCGGCACTCCGCGGCCATATCCAGGAAGCGCTCAACTTCGGCATCCTGGACTACAGCGTGAAGAACGGCCGGGCCGTGATCGCCCCGCGCGCGCCCCTGAGCCGGGCCGACTTCGCTCAGATGTCGGCCGAGGCCTACGCCGACACGCCGTTCCCGTTCTGACCGGTCGGCGGTCAACAAGAAGGGGCGGTCGCTCGCGCGACCGCCCCTTTTTTATGGCCTGCGGCCCGGTCGCCCGGGCCGGCGCGACTACTTGCGCTTGAAGAAGCTGGTGACCTTGATCATGCCGTTGATGAAGTTGATCACGCCGTCCGACAGCTTGATCTCCTTGGACAGCAGCTGGCCGATCATCTGCTTGTACTTGTCCGAGTACGGCGGGAACATGATGTCCGGGTCGCCGACCGGCGGGCCTTCCTCCACCACGGCGCGCGCATTCGAGCACTCGAGGAAGGTGTAGCGGCCGCCGATACGGCCCTGGCCACTGGCGTTGACGCCGCCGAAGGGCAGGTGCGGGTTGGTGCCGGACTGGATCAGGTTGTGGTTGACCACCGTGCTGCCCGAGGTGGTGCGGGCCAGGAACCAGTCGATGGCGGCGCGATCCTTGGCGAAGATGTACGAGCCCAGCGGCTTGGGCCGGCGGCGGATCGTCGCGATGGCCTCCTCGCGCTGGCGGAACGGCAGCACGCAGATGATGGGCCCGAAGATCTCCTCCTGAAGGATGCGCATGTCCTCGGTCACGCCCGTGAGGATGGTCGGCGAGATGTAGAGGTCGTCGCCGTCGGTCTCGCCGCCCAGCTCCAGCTTCGCGCCCTTGGCCAGCGCGTCGTCCAGCAGGGCCTTGATGCGGTCGAAGTGGCGACGGTTGACGATGCGCGGCAGCTCCGGCGACTTCTGGAAGCCCTGGCCGCTGGCGTTGTAGAAGGCCGTCATGCTCTTCGACAGCTCAGCCACGAAACCCGGCAGCACGCGCTCATGCACCAGGGCGTAGTCGGGCGCCAGGCAGACCTGGCCGGCGTTGGCGACACGGCCCCAGGCGATCTTCTTGCCGGCCTCGACCAGGTCGGCGCTCTCGTCGACGATCACCGGGTTCTTGCCGCCCATCTCCAGGGTCACCGTGGCGAAGTGCTCCGCCGCGGCCCGCAGCACGATGCGGCCCACGCCATGGCCACCGATGTAGAAGATGTGGTTGAAGGGCAGCGCCAGCAGCTGGGTCGCCACGTCCGAGGCGCCCTGCACCACCGCGAACTCGTCGTCGGCGAAGCCGGCGGCCACCACGATGTCGGCAATCACCTGGGCCGAATGCGGCGCCAGCTCGGAGGGCTTGAGCAGGAACGGGCAGCCGGCGGCAATCGCGCCGAAGGCCAGCACGAAGGCCTCGGCGATCGGTGCATTCCAGGTCGACAGGTGCAGGACCAGGCCCTTGGGCTCGTACTGCACGTAGCTGGTCTTGCCCAGGGTCATCAGGGTGCCCTGGATCGGCTGCGGCGCGGTCCACGATGCCAGGTTGCGGGCGATGAACTCGGCCTCGCTCTTGATCATCAGCAGCTGCGCGTCGATGTCGGTCGGCGCCAGGCGCAGTTCCTTGTAGCCAGCGGCGAGGATCGCCGGGCGGGCATCGAGGGTGGCCTTGAGCAGGCGGCGCAGCTTGTCGGCGCGCTCGGCGGCCGTGGTCAGGCGCAGCGCCGGCGCCTTGAGCGCCATGCGGTCGAACAGTGCCTGCTGCGGATTGTGTTCCTTGAGGACGGCATTCATGTCGGGAACCTCAGGCCTTGTAGGCCGGAATCTTGAAGGTGGAACGCATGATCGACTCCAGCTGGCTGTCGGACAGCAGGCGCCGCATCAGGCCCATGGGCTTCACGTCCTTGCCCAGGTACTCCATCGGCTTCCACTTCTTCTTGGCCAGGATCTCCAGGGTGCCCTCGAGTGCCTGCTCCGGCGAGCTGCCGGTCTTCTCCAGCATGTCCGGCAGCACCTGGCACATCACCGGCTTGAGGCCGGCGTAGACCTGCTGCAGCTCGGCCGGCTGCTCGCCCCAGGTCTTGAGGGTGTTGGCATGCGAGTTGGCCGACATGCCGGTGAGCACGCCGCCCGGGATGATCGAGGTCACCTGGATGCCGAAGGGCGCGAGCTCGTGGCGCAGGGTCAGGGTCATGCCATGGATCGCATGCTTGGTCATGTTGTAGATGCCGGCCCCGACCGGGTTGGCGAGGATCGCCCCCGAGCTGTAGTTGGCGATGCGCGCGCCGGCGCCGCGCTTGCGCAGCAGCGGCAGGAAGGCCTGGATCACGCGCAGCTGGCCGAAGGTGTTGATGTGGAACAGGCGTTCGGCCTGCGACAGGTTGGCGCCTTCGAGCACGCCGACCGCGACATTGGCCACGCCGGCCACGTTCATCAGCAGGTCCAGGCCCTCGCCCTTCAATGCCTCGGTCACGACTGCGGCGCTCTTCTGCACGGACTCGGTGTTCGAGACGTCCTGGTCGACGACGGTGATGTTGCCGCCGGTCTTGAGGTCGGTCGGGGCGCCGGGGAGCACGCCGGCGAACACGCGCCAGCCGTCCTTGGAAAGCGCCTTGACCAGCAGGTTGGCCTGGCCGACGTTGGCGCCGGTGATGAAAGCGTTCTTCGACATCGTGTCCTCGAATCGATAGGTGCCGCGTCAAGAAAAAAGCCCCCGCGGTGCGGGGGCTCGAAAAGTCTTCTGCTTCAGTGCCCGCCGCGCGCCGCCGCTTCGGGGCTGAACATCGCCGGGGTGAGCGGGATGTTCACGCGCCACCAGTCCTTGCCGCGCTCGTTGACCATGTAGCCGGCCTCGTAGGCCTTGGCGGTCAGGTCGTGGTAGACCGAGGTGCCGCGGTGGAAGGTCGCCGATTCCTGCGAGTAGAAGTAGTTCACGAAGGCGATGCGCCAGAGCTGGCCGCGCGCGTCGTAGTTGTCGGCCCAGAGCGCAATCCAGGTGTCCTCGTCGGCATAGAGGCGGCGCTTGCTGTAGATGTGGCGCACGCCCGACTTCAGGTAGCCCTCGATCACCCAGACGCGGTGCAGCTCATAGCGCACGTAGTCGGGATTGATGGTGTTGGGCTTGATGATGTCCTTGTACTTCAGCGACGGGTCGTTGATCTTGAAGTTGTGGTACGGGACATACATCTCCTTCTTGCCGACCAGCTTCCAGGTGTAGCGCTCCGGCGAGCCGTTGAACACGTAGTCGTCGTCGACCGTGCGCAGACCGGCCGGCGGCACCGGGTAGTCGAAGCCGACTTCCGGCGCCTGGCGCACGCGGCGGATGCCGGGCTGGTACTGCCAGGACTGGGTGGCGTCCTTGGTGAAGTTGTTCGGCTGGAAGCCGACCGCGACGAAGCCCTTGTCGCGCTCCGGCAGCAGGTAGCCGGTGTAGAAGTAGGCGTTGATCTTCTCGGTGAACGAGCCGCGCTTCTTCGGGTCGTTGCCGGGGTTCATGGTCATGAACTTGTTGCGGCCCCAGGCAATGCTGCCGTTGGCGTAGACATCGGCGATGTCGCAGACCGCCGATTCGGTCCAGGCGCGATGCGGGTTGATCACGTTCCAGATCGCCTCGCCACCGTTGGCCGGGAACGGGAACGGGATGGCGCCCGAGGTGCCGGTGATGCCCAGGCCGTCGTCGATGACCTCGGCCGTGACCGCATTCTTCTTCACCGTGTCGCAGACCCAGGGCTGGAAGCCGAAGTCGCGGTGGCTCGGATAGATGTCCATCCGGTACGAGTTCGGGTAGGCCTTGAGCAGGGCCTTCTGGCCCTCCGTCAGCTTGTCGACGTACTGCGCCATGTTGGCGCTGGTGATGGTGAACAGCGGCTTCTCGGCGGCATAGGGGCCGGGCTCGTAGCCGTAGGGCTTGCTCTGGCCGGGCCAGGTCTTGACCCACTTGCCGGTGAACTCCGCCACGCCCGAGGGGCTGCCCGCTCGCTCGGCGCCCTGGCAGGTGAGCTTGGGGCCGTCGAGCTCCTTGGCCTTCTCCGCGGAGACCTTGGCCTCGGCGCCGGGCGCCACCAGACCGCTGACGCAGGTCGCGGCGAACATCGCCATCGCAATACGCAACTTCATTCTGTCTCTCCTCATGGTGCCTCCCGCGGGAAGCCTTCATAGCGGCTACCCGGTCCGGGACCCTGCATTTTGCGCGCAGTGTTCCCGCCCGGGCCGGCCCACGTCTCTCCAGACGCGAAGCCGATGAGGCATGGTAATCGGGCAGCCGGGTGCCGCCTCACCCAAACCGACTAAGCGCGGCCGGGGAAGCCCGGGGGCAGCACCCTCCCGCACCGGCTAGGCCACCAGCTCCTCGAAGGAGGACTTGGGCGAGCCGCATTCCGGGCAGATCCAGTCCTCCGGCAGGTCGGCGAAGCGGGTGCCGGGGGGAATGCCCTGCTCGGGCATGCCCAATAGCTCGTCGTAGACGAAGCCGCAGATCAGGCAGATCCATTTCTTCACAAACGGACCTCCCGCGACATGCGGTCTCGGCCATGCCCGCTCATCTCCCGATAAACCTCGGCCCAGCCATAAATGGCCGGGCGTTCGACACCGCCGGTGCTGCCATTCAAGGCAGCACCGAAGCGCGGCGCCTCACCGTCGTAGACGAAGCCGCAGATCAGGCAGATCCATTTCTTCATGCGGCGAGCTTCCGGGCGGCGCGGTTCGTGGCCACGATCAGGCGGTTGATGCGCCGCGCATTGTGGTGCGTGTACTCGTAGTCGAGGCGCCCATCGCCGTCGGCCAGCGTGGCATCCGGGAAGCGCTTCATGAACTCGGTCAGCATCAGGCTGCCCTGCACGCGCACCAGGTAGGTGCCGATGCAGAAATGCGCGCCGGCCCCGAACACCAGGTTGCCGTCGAGCCGGCGGGTCAGGTCCAGCTTCGTCGGGTTCTCCCACTTGGCCGGGTCGTGCCAGGCGGCCTGGATGTTCACGCCCAGGGCCTGGCCCTTGCGGATGAGCTGCCCGGCGAACTCCGTGTCCTCGGTGGCGAAGCGGAAGAACGGCATCTTGCCGAAGGAGCCATAGCGCAGCAGCTCGATGATGGCGTTCTCCATCAGCTCCGGGCGCTGCTTGAGCAGCTCGTACTGGTCCGGATTCGACAGCAGGCCGTGGATCAGGAAGGTGTGCAGGTCGGTGGCCGTGTCCGAGCCGGCCGTAATCAGCGCGAACACGACCGACAGGATCTCGTAGTCGTCGAGTTGCGAGCCGTTGTCGCGCGCGCCGACCAGGCTGCCGAGGAAGTCGTCGCCCGGATGCGCCAGGGCACGGCGCTTGGCGATCTCCTCGCGGAAGAAGGCGAAGCCCGGGAGCGTCGCCTGCATCGAGGCCTCGCGCTCCTTGACACTGAGGTTGATGCGCGTCGACTTGATCACGTTGACCGCGAACTCGTGGAAGTACTCCTCGCGATCGGTCGGTACGCCCACCATGCGCGCGATCGAGCGCACCGGGATCTTGTTGGCGAGGGTTTCGTAGACATCGAACTCCTCGGCGTCGCCGATCGCATCGAAGCACTCGGTGACCAGGTCACGGATCTTCGCGTCGATCTTGCCCATCACACCGCGCGAGAACGCCGGCAGGGTGAGCTTGCGCAGGCGCAGGTGCTCCTGCGGCGAGACCGCGAAGAAGCCCTTCTCGAAGGCCAGGTCAAAGTCGTTCTTGTCGGCCTCGGCCTTGGGCGGCGGCGCCAGTTCCCAGGCGCGGAAGTTGGGCGTGAAGCGGTTGTCCTTGAGCAGCTGGTCGCAGAGCGCGTGGCTGCTGACCAGCCACATCTGCAGGTCCTTGTGCCAGGCGATCGGGAACTCGCGGATCAGGCGCTGCCAGACCGGGTCCGGATTGCGGATGAAGTCCTTCGAGTAGGGATTGAAGATCTGGCCATTGATCTCGATGCGTTCGGCGGTGCTCATCACGCAGTCTCCTCGTTGTGGGCCGTCGCCTCAGCGGCGGCCAGTGTCCTGGGGTCGGTCCTGGGGCAGGGTTTCGCCACGCGCGGCGGCGACGCCGGCCAGCAGGGCGCGCAGCCCGGGCAGGCCCTCGGCGGGATTGCGCTCGACGGCGGCCGGCAGCGCGGCACGGACGCGCGCCAGCTCCTGGGGATCGCGCTCGGCCAGCGTGCGCCGCAGCTGCTGCGGCCAGGACGCACCCGTCTGCAGGCTGGCCCGGTAGCCAATCGACCCGGCGGCCGCGCCCAGGGCCAGGCCGCCGAGCGCGTGGAACAGGGCCACGCCTTCCTCGCCCGAGAAGCCGTGCGGCGCCAGGGCCTCGAGGAACTGCTCCAGCACGTCGACCTCGGCGTGCGGCCCGAGGCTGCCCTTGAGCAGTTCGCTGATCAGCTGCGGCTGGGTCACGAAGGCTTCGGCCAGGGTCTCGGCGTAGCGCGCCGCCAGTTCCGACCAATGCGCGTTCTGCGCATTCGGCAGGCGCCGCGAGAGGGTCAGCTCGAACGCCGCCAGGCGCAGCAGCTCGTCGCGGTTGCGCACGTGGCGGTAGAGGGTGGCCTGGGCCACGCCGAGGTGGTCGGCGATCTGCTTGAGGCTCACCTGCTCCAGGCCCAGCTCGAGGGCCGCAGCGATGATCGCCTGGTGGCTCACGCGCGGTGGACGGCCGACGCGGGCCGGGGCGGCGGGCGCGGCGACAGCGGAACGGTGGGCAGTGGAGGCGGCCATGGGTACCCGGGCGGCGGTATTTCGAGAGTTATTTTGCGAATCCATTCTCGAAAATCATCGTCCGGGTGGATGAGGGGTGTCGGCCTGCGAGCAGCTTCCCGGCCGGAGCGGACCGTGTCCGCGATGGAACCCGTGGCCGTCGCCGCATCGCGGACACGGTCCGCTCCTACAGGAAGCCGCCCGGGCCGCTATGCTCGACGCCCGTACCTTCCCGCCTGCCTCGCCTCACCCGGAGAACCCCGATGCTGCTGATCCTGGGCCTGCTGCTGTGGTCTGCCGCGCACCTGTTCGTGGCCCTGGGCGGCGAAACCCGCGCCCGCCTGCTGGCCGGGCTGGGCCGCAATGCCTACCGCGGCCTGTTCTCGCTGGCCATCGTCGCGGCCCTGGTGCTGATCGTGCTGGGCTGGCGCGCGATGCCGGCCACCAGCCTCTGGCTGCCGCCGACGGGGTTGCGCCACCTGACGATGCTGCTGATGCCCATCGCGGTGATCCTGTTCTTCAGCGCGCGCCTGCCCACCGACATCAAGCAGCGCATCCGCCACCCGCAGCTCACCGGCGTGAAGCTCTGGGCGGTCGCGCACCTGCTGGCCAATGGCGAGGTCCGCTCCCTGATCCTGTTCGGCGGCCTGCTGGCCTGGGCGGTGATCGAGGTCATCGTCATCAACCGCCGCGACGGCGCCTGGGTGAAGCCGGCGCCGGTGGGCACGACGAAGACCGTGATCAGCGCGGCGATTGGTCTGGCCCTGACCGCGGTGCTGCTGTTCGCGCATCCCTGGTTTGCGGGGATGCCGGTCATCAGCCGCTGAGCGCGGCGTCGTAGACCAGCCGCCCCTGGCACCAGGTGCGGCGGACCTGCACCGCGCCCAGGTCGGCGAGTGCGGCGTCCCAGCCGCGGTCCAGCAGGCAGAGGTCGGCCGGCACGCCGGCGGCCAGGGTCCGCGGTGGCGCCCCTGGGGCCTCCAGCGGTGCGAGGAAGCCGGCGAGCGCCGCCGCCGGCGCCAGGGCCTCGTCCGGCCCCAGCACGGCCCCCTCGGGCGTGCGTCGCGTCACCGCCGCGCGCATGGCCGCCCAGGGCTCGGCGGCGCCGAAGGGCGCATCGGTACTCAGGGCCAGGGGCACGCCGGCCGCCATCAGCCCGCGCAGGCGGTACAGCCAGGGCTGGTCCTGCGCGGCCACCTCCCGCCGGTACTCATCGCCGCGCTCGCCCACGAAGTTGGGCTGGGTGACCACCGTCAGGCGCAGGCGCGCCAGTTCGTCCGCGAGCTCGGGGGGCGCCACCGCGGCGTGCTCGATGCGGTCGCCCGCGTGCACGCCCGCCTCGCGCAAGGCCGAGAGGGCATAGACCAGCTCGGTGCGGGTCACACAGTGGAAGGCCGTGCCGCGGCCAGCGGCGTGGCTGGCGCGGATCGCCGCCAGCAGGCCGTCCCAGTCCGGCAGGGCGTGTTCGTGCAGGTGAAACTTGTGCTCGCCGCGCTGCACGCCCGCGAGCCCGTCGACCGGGTCGAGTCGTGCGTCGCCCATCACGCGCAGGGTCTGCAGCAATTCGCCGCGCGCCCGCGCCTCGGCGAAGCCCGCCAGCGCCTCCGGACCATTGTGGTGGGTGGTGTCGGTGACGCCGGTGACGCCGCGCGCAGCCAGCCAGCGGCTCGCGGCCTGCAGCCCCACGGGACGCGGGCGCAGCCGCGTGCGCAGCCAGTCGTCGGCGTCGTAGAGCCGGCCGGTCCAGCGCCCGTCGCGGCGCTCCAGCGGTGCCTCGGCGTCCGGGGCCAGGGCCTCCAGCGCGGCCCGGTTGAAGATCCACAGCCGCCCGCTGCGGTGCTGCAGGCGCAGCGGACGATCCGGCAGCAGGGCATCGAGCGCCGCGCCATCCAGGTCGCCCGCCACCGACTCGTGGTAGGCCGTGCCACGCAGCCACTCGCCGGGCGCCAGCGCCGCCGATGCGGTGCGCAGGGCGGCAGCCAGGCCGGATGCGTCGCGCACCTCGGGCGGGCCACAGCGCACCGAGGCCAGGGCCGCGGCCAGCGCACGCAGGTGCAGATGATGATCGTGCAGGCCCGGCAGCAGGGCTGCGCCGCGCGCCTCGACCACCGGCTCGTCGGGCCCGGGCAGCAAGTGCGGCGCGCACTCGGCAATGCGCCCCTGGGCCAGGCGCAGGTCACCCCGCAGGCCGGGCGCCAGCTCGGCGTCGCGGATCAGCATGCGCCAGTCCACTCGAGCAGCACGGCCGCCGTGTCGGCGCCCAGGGGCCGGGCCGCCGCGGGGGCGGGGTCCGGCAGCGGCAGCGCCGCGGCGACCGGCAGGGGCGGTGCCGCCGGCCAGTCGAAGTGCACGAGCTGCGCGATCACGTCGCGCAGGGCCAGCGCCACGAGTTCGCCGCCGCCGGCCTGCCAGCCCTGCCAGGCGGCAAGCGCCGCGTGCAGGCCCGTGAGCGGATCGGCGATCGCATCGCCAACGAACAGGCGCTCGCCCGTCTGCTGGCGCAGGCGCGCGCTCAGGCCGCCCGCCACGCCGGCATCGTCGCCATAGGCCACCCACTGCGCCTGCGGCTCCTCGCGGCCGTAGCCGCTGAGGCTGATCCAGGTCAGGCCCTGCGCGCGCACCAGGGCCTCGGGCTCGAAACCCAGCTGCCGTAGCGCCCGCGGGCGCGAGGCCTCGATGACGATGTCGGCGGCGGCGAACAGGGCCTGCCACCGCGCGTGGCCGGCGGGCGTGCGCGGGTCGAGGGCGACGCTGCGCTTGCCGTGGTTGAGACGGTCGTAGAAGGCCGGCGGCCCCTGGCGCGCGCC
>DASUDL010000026.1:0-3033 GCA_036275615.1 Solimonas sp. | reverse complement strand
ATCGCCGCCCGGAAGATTCACGAACTGGCCGCCTCCGGGCGCCAGGTCCGCGCCGAGGCGCTGGCGCAGGGCCGCGGGCTCGCCGGTGCGGTAGAACACCGGGTAGTCGATATGGTTGTTGCGGAAGGCCGCGAAGAAGCGCGCCGGTCCGTTGGCGCCGAGTTCATTGGCGGCCCGGTTGGCGAAGGGCGTCAGCGTCTGCGCGGTCCAGAGCGCCAGCACCAGGGAGGCCAGCGCCAGGTGCAGGCCGAGCCAGGACAGACGCCGTGACCAGGGCGGCACGGGCTGGGTGCGCAGCGAGGCGAAGCCGCGCAGCAGCAGGGCGGTGCCGAGCGCCGAGAGCAGGGCAAAGACCGTCAGCAGCGGGACCACCGGATACTCGTCGCGGATATCGCCGATGACCTCCGTCGGGTAGATCAGGTAGTCGACGGCCACCAGGTTGAAGCGCGAGTCGAACTCCTCGAAGAAGAAGTATTCGCTGGCGGCGACGAACAGCAGCGAGAGCAGGGTCAGCCACAGCCCGCCCGCCAGCAGGCGGCGCGCCAGGCGGCTGTCCTGGCGCGGCGACAGCACCAGGAACAGGGACAGCGGCAGCGTCAGGCTGATGGCCTGCAGGGCGTCGTTGACCAGCCCGACGCCGAGTATGGCGGGCAGCAGGCCGTAGCCCACGCCGTCGCCGTGGCCGAAGCGCAGGAACAGCAGCAGGCGCAGCAGGCCGGACAGCGCCAGGTAGACCGCCGTGAGGCTGAGCAGCGGCCAGCGCCAGTCATGGGGGCCGACCGTCGTGCTGCGCGGCAGGGCGTGGGGGAGGACAGAACCGGCAAGGGACATGGTCGGGGCCCGTGGACAGAGGAATCTGCCCTGCCCGCCGCAAGACCGATGCCTCGTCGGCATCCCCTGCAAGCCCATGATGGAGCGGTGGTTTTCTCAAACGTCGCCAACCGCTGGGCCGGGCCTTGCGGCACCCGCGCAAATCACGTCGACAATTCTTGCGGTCGCCCCGGTCGGTTCAGCGACCGCCGCCGGCCGCGGCGCCGCAGTCCCCCGGGCGTGGCGGCTCGACCGCCCGGCCCTCGCCATCGAGCACCAGCAGAACCCGCAGCCGCGCGTCGACCAGGCAGGGCGAGAGGTAGCCGATGCCGCCGCGGGTCTCGGCCACGAAGCGCGCGACCGCCGCCTCGGAGCGCAGGACATGCGGCGGCAGGACACCGTGGAAGTACTGCTCGTTCCAGTAGTCCTCCTGCGCCTCGGACGACAGTCGCAGCACGCTGCGCAGGAACAGACGGCGCAGGCCATGGTCGGGCGGCAGGTTCACCGGCTGGATGCGCTGCCCGTCGCCCCAGAACTGGCGCTTGCGCTTGAAGACCAGCCCAAGGTCCTGGACCTGCAGGGACTCGACCGGGCGATCGGCCGCCACCACCACGGCCAGCACCGGCGGGCCCGCCGCGGACGCCGCGGCGGCGAAGCTGGCCAGGGCCAGCAGCATCAGGCAGCGGCCACGCATCAGAACAGCACCGCGATCGACGCCTTCAGGCCGTCGACCACTCCGATGTCGTTGTTGGTGGCCCGCCCGTACTCGGCCTTGAGCACCACGGCTGGCTGCACGCGGTAGTTGAATCCGGCGATGTAGAGCGTGAGGTCGCGGGCCGCATCGGACTGCTGGAAGCGTTCATAGCGCCCGACCGCGTACAGGCGTTGTGCCAGCGGGGCGACCAGCTGCAGGTAGCCCCCCTCCTCGTCGCGCCGCCCGTCGTCGAGATTGGTGACCCGACGCGCCCACTCGGCGCTGAGCTCGAAGCGTCGCCAGGCGGCCTGGACATCGACGCCGTAGAGATTGCGGCGCTCATCGGAACTGGTGTCCAGTTCGAAGTCGACATAGGACAGGCCGAGCCGCAGGCCCGGCCGCAGCGTGTAGCGGAGGTGGCCGCCAAAGGCCTCGCGGAACGTGTCCACGCCCTGCTCCGGGAACAACTCCTCGCCCGGCGAGCCCCAGAGCGAATACTCGAGGCCCTCGTCGCCGACCGGCAGCAGGCCATACAGCATCGCGCCCGTGGCATTGGTCGGGAAGGTGCTCTCGGTGATGAGCGGGCGCGAGGTGGTCCACACCAGGGGCTCGGCGTGGCTCAGGTTCCAGTGGCCCACCGGGGTGAGAAACTTGCCGAGGCGGAACTTGGCGGCATCGGCCAGGACGTAGTCCACATAGAGACGCTCGAGAATCACATGGGCGTCGTCGGTGGTGGAACGCCCGGGACTCAGGACCAGGGCGTCGGCCAGTTCCAGCTCGGAGAACAACTGCCAGCGGGCCCCGCCGTCCCACCAGAGAAAGGCACTGAGCGCGTCGAGCCGGGCCGCCCAGTCCTCGGACGTTCCCGTTTCCTGCACGCTCGCCACCCCGTATCCACCCAGGGTGAAGCCGCTCTCGCCAAGGCGGTAGCCCTGGCCGAGGCGATAGCGTTGGGCCAGGGGATCGAGGCGGGCATCGCCGGCATCTGCCGGGACCTCGGCAGGCGTCGCGTCGACCGGGTCCTGGGCCGCCACAGGGGCCGCAAGGCAGAGCAGCAGGGTCGCGAGCAGGAGACGGGAGCGGACGATCATGGCAGAGAACATTCCTCGGAGAGCCGGGACACGACGCGGCTCCGGGTTCGGCACTCCGCTACTCTAATCGGCGTGACCATCCGCCGCATTCTGCTGCTGGCCTTCCTGGGGGTGAGCCTCGTGCCCGCCCTGCTGCTGACCGTGCTGGCCTTCGACAGCACGCGTCGCGCCATGCTCGAGGAGATCGAGCAGGGAGTGCGCCGCTCGGCAGCGGCCGTGTCCGCCGATGTCGACAAGGCCCTGTACGAGCGCCTGCTCAATGCCACCACCTGGAACCATCTCGAGGTGATGCAGGATCTTCGCCTCGACGACGTCGACAAGCGGCTGTCGCAGTTCCTGGCCGAGATGAAGCGTCGCTATGGCGACGTGTACCTGGACTTGCACGCGGTCAACCCACAGGGCCGCGTGGTGGCCTCCAGCGATCCCGGCCATATCGGC
>DASUDL010000025.1:0-46665 GCA_036275615.1 Solimonas sp. | reverse complement strand
CTGCTGGCTGTCGCGGGCGTCGACCCGGGTGGCGGGCAGCACGTCCAGGGGCTGTGGCCGGCGGTCGAACCAGAAGCCGCCGCTGCCCAGCCAGGCGGGATCCGCGGTCGCCAGCCAGACGACGGTGTCTGCACCCATGCGGGCGTCGCGCAGCAGCGGGCGCAGGGTGCGGTCGAAGCGGGGCAGGGAACGAGCCACGCCCGGCGTCGCGGCCCAGCCCGGGTGCATCGCGTGGAACGCGACCCGGGGATGGCTCTGCGCCCAGCTGCGGGTGAGGGTGACCAGCGCCCGCTTGGCCTCGGCATAGGCACGCATTCCGTCGTGCGGTGAGGGGCTGGCCAGCAGGCGCTCCGGGTCGAGCTTCTGCAGGTACTGGCCACCGGAGGAGACGTTGATGACCCGGCCGCCACTGCGCTCCAGGGCGGGCAGCAGGCCGAGGGTGAGACGGTAGGGCGCCAGCAGGTTCACGGCGAGGGTGCGCTCGTGCCCCTCGGCGGTACGGTGCAGGTCGGCACTGAGCGCACCGGCATTGTTGATGAGCACATCGATGCGGGGCTCGAGGTCCAGGATGGCATCGGTCGCATGCCGCACTTCGGCGGCCGAGGACAGGTCGGCCTCCACGAGGCGGATGCCCGGGTCGCTGCCGGCGAAGTCCAGGATCTTCTCGGCAGCCTGCTCCATGCGGGCCGTGCCGCGACCCACGAGCACCAGGCGCGCGCCCAGTCTTGCCAGCTCGCAGGCTGCGGCCAGGCCGATCCCGCCCGTGGGGCCCGTGAGCACCACGGTCCGGCCGTCCAGCCAGCGGGTATGGGCGCGATGGGGCATGGACCGGTAGCCTCGCTCGGTGAAGCGCCAGGCGGTGGGGAGCATCAGCAGGCCTTCCCAGCCGGGCTGGGTGGCCTCGGCGGTGGGCGGTGGGGGCTCTGGCTCCAGGGCCTGGCGCAGGCCGCTGACGGCTGCGCGGCCGAGTCGCTGCAACCAGGGTTCCGCCACGCGCCCGGCGATCTGCCCCAGGCCTGTGAATTCCAGTTCGGCCCGGTAGCGCAGGCGGGTACTGCCCTCGTCCAGCGCCTCGAAGCGCAGGTGGTCGCGGGCCAGCAGGCCCTCGCCCTCTCCGAGCAGCCGCAGCTCGTGACCGGGGTCCAGCGCCAGCATCTCGTAGTGCATCGGGCGTCGGCCAGCCGGCGTCGACAGCTGCAGCGCGAACCGGCTGCCAACGCGAACCGGGCCCGGCGTCTCCTTGCGCGCGGAATGGACGCCCGGATCCCATTGTTCGCAGGTCGAAAAATCGGCGAGATAGCGGAAGCAGTCCGCCAGCGGGCGGCGGATCATCACGGTCTGCTCGAGGACGGTGCGGTACATGGCGGGCTCCGAATGTTCATATATTGTACGCATATGAGCGTACAAAAGATGAACATCAAGAGGGCCGCCTGCACCGCCCGACGCGGATCTGCTCCCAGATCACGCGATGGCCCTGGGCCTGCCAGGTCTCAGCCAGGGGCAGGTAGCGTTGCTCGAGGATGTTGCGACGGATCTTGAGCGTCGGTCTGAGGAAGCCGTTGGCCATGATCTAGGCGTCGCGGACCACCACCCCGCAGGCCAGGCGCTGGTGATCCTCGAACAGGGCATTCACGGCGTCGAGCAGATTCCCGAGGTCCGCGGCGAGGGCGGTCCGGTTCACGTGGCCGGCCGGCGTGCTCGGCGCACGGCGCCGCTGCGGATTGCAACGACGTTTCGACGCTGTTCCGCCAGCAAGGTCGTGTCGTCGAATCGGAATCCCCGTCACCGCTGCGGTCGCAGGACGCCCGCGTCTGCTGGAGAGGTTGTCCGTCACGGGGCGGAAATGGCGCGCCCGGCAGGAGTCGAACCTGCGACCCTCGGCTTAGAAGGCCGATGCTCTATCCAGCTGAGCTACGGGCGCGTGGCGCGCATTGTAGGCGAGGGGCTGGGCCACGCGGAGCGGAATCCCGAAGAAAGGCTGTTGACAGCGAAAATGTTCTGCTATGATTCGCGCCCCCAAGCTTCCCGAGGGTAGGGAAAGCGTGGGGACTCTCGATGGTGGGCGTAGCTCAGTTGGTTAGAGTCCCAGATTGTGATTCTGGTTGTCGGGGGTTCGAGTCCCCTCGTCCACCCCAGTTCGTGTTGTTTCGTATGGGTTGCTAGCTCAATGGTAGAGCAGCTGACTCTTAATCAGTAGGTTCGGGGTTCGAGTCCCTGGCAACCCACCACCATACGGCAACGCAGCCAGGCCCGGTTCGTCCGGGCTTTGTTGTTTCTGCGGACCGAAAAGTGCAGGAGTGAGAAGCTTATGCTGCAGCAGATCCGCGACCGCACCAGCGGTCTGGTCGCCGGTTTCATCGTCGCGATCATTGCCATTCCCTTCGCCTTCTGGGGCGTCGATTCCTTTGTCGGCGGCGGTGGCGACCCGGTCGTGGCCGAGGTTGGCGACCAGAAGATCCGCGACTCCCAGTTCCGCCGTGCCTACGAGCAGCGCTACCAGCAGTACCTCTCGCTGCTGGGCGACAACTTCCGCCCGGAGCAGTTTGACCAGGCGCGCTTCCGCCAGCGCGTGCTCGAGGACATGACGCAGGAATCCATGATGCGCCAGTACGCGCAGGATTCCGGCTTCCACGCCAACGACGCCGTGCTGTTCGAGACCATCTCGTCCATTCCCGCCTTCCAGCGCGACGGCAAGTTCAGCACCGAGGCCTATCGCGAAGTGCTGAGCCAGCAGGGCTACACCGCGGACCGCTTCGAGGCGCAGCTGCGCGAGTCGATCGAGATCGACCAGCTGCGCGGCATGGTGATCGAGACCGCCTTCGTGACGCCGGCCCAGGCCTCGCAGGCCTATCGCCTCAACACCCAGGAACGCGCGCTGAGCTACGCGACCTTCGAGCCGGCACGCTATGCCGCCGCCATCACCGTCAGCGAGGATGAGGTCAAGGCCCGCTACGAGGAAACCAAGGCGCAGTGGCAGGCGCCGGAACGCGTGAAGCTCGCCTATGTGGAACTGGCACTGAGCGAGCTGGCGCCGACGGGCGCGCCCTCTGGCGACGTGCTCAAGGTGCTCTACGACGCCGAGAAGGCCTCGCGCTTCACCACGCAGGAAGAGCGCAAGGCGAGCCACATTCTCGTGGCCTTCGGTGCCGACAAGGATGCCGCCCGCAAGAAGATCGACGGCATCGCCGCCGAACTCAAGGCCGGCAAGGCCTTTGCGGACCTGGCCAGGGCGCAGTCCGATGACAGCGGCTCCAAGGCGGCTGGCGGTGACCTGGGTTGGGTCAAGCGGGGCCAGATGGTCGAAAAGTTCGAGAAGGCGCTGTACGACCTCAAGGCCAACGAGATCAGCGGCCCGGTCGAGACCGAGTTCGGCTGGCACCTGATCCGCGCCGACGAGGTCCGTCCCTCGGTGGTGCGTCCCTTCGAGGACAGCGGCGTTCAGGCCGAACTGGCCGAGCTCTACCAGGGGCGCGAGCAGCAGAAGCGCTTCCAGGAGTACAGCGAGAAGCTCGAGCAGTTGGCGTTCGAGAATCCCTCGTCGCTGGAACCGGCGGCCAAGGAATTGAACCTGACGATCAAGACCACGGACTGGTTCACCCGCGCAGGCGGTACCGGCGTGGCCGCGCAGGATGCCGTGAAGGCGGCGGCGTTCTCCCCCGAGGTGCTCAACGACGGCGAGAACAGCAAGCCGCTGCAGGCCGGCGACAATCGCCTCGTGGTGGTGCGCAAGGCCGAGTACGAGCCGGCACGCCAGAAGCCGATCGAGGAGGTGGCGGAGGCCTTGCGCACGCAGCTGCGTGACGCCGCCGCCAAGGCCAAGGCCAAGGCCGATGCCGAGGCCCTGCTGGCTGCGGTGCGTGGCGGACAGCCGCTGGCCGAGGCCGTGGCGGCCCGCGGCCTGACGCTGAAGTCGCCTGGTACCCTGCGCCGGGACGCGACCACCGAGGACCGCGCCCTGGTCGAGGCCCTGTTCAAGCTGCCGCGCGGCAAGGACGGCCTGATGAGCTATGGCCTGGCGACGCTCGGTGACGGCAGCGTGGCCATGCTGGCCTTCGGGGCGGTCCACGAGCCCGGCGTCGACGCCCAGCAGGCCGAGGCCTCGACCGCACGCCTGCGCGATATCGTGGCCGGTGGCGAGTTCCGCGCCTACCGCAAGCAGATCGCCGACGAGGTGAAGGTCGAGATCGTCGAGGCGCCCGCCGCCGAGACCGCGCCGGCCGAGGAAGCGCCGGCGCCCTGAGGCAAGCCGGCGCCCGCGGGAAGCTCCGCGCGCGCAGACGCTGGAGGCCGTTCATGGTTCAATGCGCCATGAACGGCCTCTTCGTTTGCGCACCATGAAACTGCACTGGCAGATCCTGATTGCCCTCGTGACCGCGGTTGCGGCCGGAACCCTGCTGGGTGACGTGTCCGTCTTCATCTCCTCGGCGAGCTTCGTCGGCGGCCTGTTCCTCAACGCGCTCAAGATGATCATCGTGCCGCTGATCATCGCGGCGATCATCAGTGGCCTGTCCTCGGTGGTCGATTCCGGTGGTTTGGGCCGCATGGGCCTGCGTACCCTGGGCTTCTACTTGGGCACCGGCCTCGTGGCGGTGGTCACCGGCCTGCTCTGGGTGAACCTGCTGACCCCGGGCATCGTCGACGGCGCACCCGCGGGCCCGCACCTGGGCCTGTCGCAGGACACAGGCCAAGTCCTGGGCAGTATCGAAGGCAAGGGCGCTGGCGAGTTCCTCAAGGTCTTCCAGATGATGTTCCCGCCGAACATCGTCGCCGCCGCCGCCGAAGGCCAGATGCTGGGCCTGATCTGCTTCTCGCTCCTGTTCGGCTACTTCATCGCCCGCCTGCCCGGCGACCTGGCGCGCAGCCAGCGCGACTTCTGGAAGGGCGTCTACGAGGTGATGACCCACATCACCAACCTGGTGATGAAGTTCGCGCCCCTGGGCGTCTTCGGCCTGGTGGCGCCGATGATCGCCAAGACCGGCTGGGCCTCGTTCCAGCCGCTCGCGCTGTTCTTCCTGTGCGTGGTGCTGGGCCTGCTCACCCACGCCCTGGTGACCTTGCCGCTGGCCCTGCGACTGGTCGCGCGCGTCTCGCCCTGGAAGCACTACCAGGCCATGGCGCCGGCCCTGCTGACCGCCTTCTCGACGAGCTCGTCGGCGGCCACGCTGCCCGTGACCCTGCGCTGCATGGAGGAACGCGCCGGGGTGCCCAAGCGCGTTACCAGCTTCGTGCTGCCGATCGGTACCACGGTCAATACCGACGGATCGGCGCTGTACGAGGGCGCCGTGGTGATGTTCATCGCCCAGGCCTATGGCGTGGCGATGGGCCTGGAGAGCCAGTTCGTGATCGTGCTGACCGCGCTGCTGACGGCCATCGGTGTCGCCGGCATCCCCTCGGCCAGCCTGGTCGCCATTGCCGTGATCCTCAGTGCCGTCGGCCTGCCGCTGGAGGGCATCGGCCTGGTGCTGGTGACCGACCGCGTGCTCGACATGGCCCGCACCTCGGTCAACGTGTTTGGCGACAGCTGTGCGGCGGTGACCGTGGCGCGTCTCGAGAACGAGCCGGGTGTGCTGGGCGAGCCGCCGCTGCGCAGCGAGGCGCCCGGAACGCGCTAGGCCGCTAGCGGCACTCCAGCTCCTCGCCAGCCTCGTCGCCGCCACTGCCGTCGCCCAGGCCCAGGCCCAGGGCCGCGTAATAGGTGTCGATCTCCTGCGCCGCCTGGGCGTAGAAGTCCTCGCGCGACAGGGCGGCGCGGCCTTCCAGGACCACCACCTTGCCTGCCGTGGCGATCCGGTCCAGGCCGAGGATCACGCTGGTGGTCATGAACACGAAGTTGGTGATGCTGGGCGTGACATCCACCGCCAGCTGGTCGCTGATCTGGATGCCGGCGGTGAAGTCGCTGGCGCCGATCGCGATGGTGTGACCCGTCAACCCGCTGGCCACCAGCAGCTCGGCGAAGCTGGGCCGCGCCGCGCTGACCGTGAAGTCCAGGGTGCTGCCGTCCAGCCTCAGGCCAGCGCCCAGGTTGGGGCGCGTGCCCAGCACATTGCTGCCGTTGCGCACGTCATCGAAGCTGCCGAAGTTGGGGATCAGCTGGTTGTCGCCGTCGGTGCGGATGCGGTCGGCGACCGCGGCCAGGCCGGCAGCGTCCACGTCCACACTCTCGGCGAACAGGGGCAGGTTGGCGAGCGGGTCGAGGTGCACCAGCGTGCCGGGCTGGGCCAGCTCGAAGCGGCCGAGGTTGAGGAAGTCCGACTCGAGGTGCAGGTAGTCCCCGGCCAGGCGCACGTCGGCCAGCGCGAGGTTGGGGGCGCGGAAGTAGGCATTGGGCGCGCCGGCATCGGGCAGCAGGTCCGAGGCACTGGCGCCGAGGCGGGCGCGGAGCAGGCCGTCGCCGCCCACGCCCGAGGACCCGCTGCCGACGATCACCGGGCCTTCCAGCAGCAGGGTGTCGGTCGCACGCAGGTCCATGCCCTCGGCGATCAGCTGGGTGCCAGCGTCGCCATAGATCGAGGCGCCGCTCAGGCGCAACTGGGTGGCGATCAGGCCGGTGAAGGGCTGGCCCTCGAGGCCACCCTCGGCGACCGGATCGACGCCGATGAAGGACACATCGCCGCCGCTGCGCAGGTCCATGCGTCCGGCGGCGACGCCAGCGAGGAAGAAGGTCAACGAGTCGCGGGCATCGACGCTCAGGGTCTCGAGGTCGGTGTTGGCACTGAAGAAGACCTCTGGCGCCTGGACGCTGAGGCTGCCGCCGCGCAGGGTCGGCCCGAAGCTGTCGGTAAAGATCTCGAAGTACTCGCGGGCGACCACCTGCGCGTTGCCGATCGTCGAGTCGCCGTCGAAGGCCAGGAAGATGTTGTCGCCCTCCAGGCGCGTGAACTGCAGGCCGGCGACGCCGGAATCGACCAGGATGCCGCCACTGAACAGGCTGGCACTCTCGCCGTCGGCGCTGCTCACGCCGGCCACGGTCCCGGACTGCGTGACGGAACCGCCCAGATGGATGCCGATGCCATCCTCCGGCGCCAGCAGGAAACCACCCGGCGTGCTGTTGAGGAGCACCTGGGCGCCGCTCGCCGAAACGGCACTGACGCCGGAGACCTGTCCGACCGTGCCGCTGGCGACCACCCGGTCGTCGAAGCGAAGCACGCCAAAGTCCGAGGCCGCAGAGAGCACGGCACCGTCGGCGCTGACGAAGAAACCGGCCTCGACGTTGCCGATCGTGCCGGTGGTGCTGACCGGCCCGTTGAAGCGGCGGTCGCCAAAACCAACCTGTGCATTGGTGGAGCCGAGCCAGACCTGGGCGCCGCTGAGCGAGGCGAAGTTGCCCGCCGATACATCGCCCATGCCGCCGCTGACCGTGAGCGCACCGGTGTAGGTGGCCGCGCCGGCGGCCAGATCCTGGTCGAGGCCGACCGAAATCAGGTTCACGAGGGCGCCGACGCCGAAATAGCTGTCGCCGGCCACGGCATTGCCGAGCGTGCCGGTGACCTGCACGTTGCCGTCGACCAAGGTGTCGAGAAAGCTTGTGTAGAACAGCAGGTTGGCGCCCACCGCACCGCCGAACTCGCCGAGATCGAGATCGCCGACCGTGCCGGTGATGCCAACCGTGCCGGTGATGCGCAGGTTGTTGTCCGGCTCCAGGTGAACCTCGGTGCCGGCGACGCTGGCCAGCGTGCCCGCTGCCACAGCGCCGACGGCGCCGGTGACGTCGAGGCCCTGGTGCAGGTCGAGGTCACCGGCGAAGGAGTAGAGCAGCACGTCGCTGCCCGCCGCTTCCAGGAAGGCGCCGGTGGTGACGTTGCCGATCCGACCATCGACCGCCACCGCTCCGGCGATGTCGGTGCCGGCGACGTAGGAGTCGAGGCGCAGCTGCGCGCCGCTGACGCGCAGCGAGTCGATGGCGACGAGGTTGCCGACCTGGCCGTCGACCCTGACCGCGCCGTCGAGATCGATGGCGCCGGCGAACGTCAGCAGGTTTGCGGTCAGGCGCGCACCGATCACCTCGTTTTCGAAGCTGCCGTTGACGGTGCCCACGCTTCCGTCGACCAGGATGTCGCCGGCGACGCCGATTTCCAGGTCGCTGGTCTGCAGGAACAGGTCGGCGCCGTACAGCCGGCTGACATCAGCCAGCTGGGCCGATCCGACCGTACCGGTGACAGTGATGCCGCCCTGCACCTGGACCTCCCCGAAATCGGAGACCAGACGGGCACTCGCGGCGCTGAAGGTCTCGAAACCGAACTCGTCCACCACCTCCGCGACCTGGCCTTGCACGGTGACCGGGCCGGCAATCGTCAGGGTGTCGCCAGCAAAGGCCACCAGCCGGGCACTGCCGGCGGTGTTGATCACGCTCAGCGCGCCGGTATCAACGGTGGCCGAGTTCGAGACGACCACCAGTTCCGAAGTCGCCGAGAGCGCACCGGCCGTGACCGCGCCGCCGCTGTCGATCTGCAGGCGGCTGGCCCGGTCGATGGTGCCGGCGGCGATGCCCTCGCTGCCGCCCGCCACGAGCTGGATGACGCCTTCCTGCTCGAGGACGGCCGTCGCACTCAGGCGACCGGTGTTGTTGATCGCGGTGCCAGCGAGGTCGCGGGCCAGGCGTGCGTCGAGCACGAGGCGGCCGCCGTCGGCGCCAAGTTCGCCGTCATTGACGAGGCCGGCGAGTGCCGCGCTGCTGTCGGCATCGACGAGGTAGTCGATGAAGCCCTGGTCATCGAGCGTGAGGGTGAGGCCGCTGCCGGCGGCGAGCAGCACGGTGCCCAGCCGCGCCTGGACGAGGCCACCGCTGCGGTTCTCCACCCGCGGAGCCGCCAGGACCACGAAGCCGCCGTCTGCGGCGCGGATCTGGCCGGCATTGACGATGCTGCCACCGGCATCAGCGGCCGCGCTGAACACGAGATTGCCATCGAGGAAATCCTGGTCGGCGATGTCGAGCGTGGTCGCCATCAGGCTGCCCACGTCGACGCGCGCGCCGGCGCCGAACATCACGCCCTGCGGGTTGACCAGGAACACGCGGCCATTGGCGGAGAGGCTGCCGAGCAGGGTGGAGGCGCCATTGCCGACCACGCGGTTGAGCACCGCCGACGAGGCTGAGGGCTGCAGGAACTCGACGCGCTCGGTGGCACCGATCGAGAAGTCCTGCCAGTGGATGATCGCCGTGGAACTGCTCTGGTCGATGCGAACAGTCTGCGCATCGGGCGCACTGATGGTCGCGGTGCCCGCGACAACGGTGCCATTGCCGGGATTGGCTCCGGCGAGGCCCGGGGCCAGGCAGGCCAGCGCGAGACCCGGCCAGGTGCGCCGGATGGCACGGCTCCACGCGGTACGAGACCCCAGAGCAGTCGGCATGTTCGATGTCCCCCCAGACGTGGGGACACTATAGCCCGCGATCCGGGCCCCGAGCGTCGGAAAATGTGGTGCCGCTCACAACGGGTGGGGAATCACGACCGAGCGCGGCGCACGCCCCGGGCCGCTACTCGATCCCGGCCATGCCCATGATGTGGTACCCGGCATCGACATAGAGGATTTCGCCGGTGATGCCGGAGGCGAGGTCGGAGGAGAGGAAGGCCGCGGCATTGCCGACCTCCTCGATGCTGACATTGCGCTTGAGGGGGGCGGCACCGGCCGCCGCGGTCAGCATGCCCCGGAAGCCGGTGATGCCAGCCGCCGCCAGGGTCTTGATCGGCCCGGCCGAGATCCCGTTCACCCGGATCCCTTCCTCGCCCAGGTGCGCCGCCATGAAGCGCACATTGGCCTCCAGGCTCGCCTTGGCCGGTCCCATCACGTTGTACATCGGCACCGCCCGCACCGCCCCCAGGTAGGTCAGGGTCAGCAGCGAAGCCTGCCGGCCCGCCATCAGCGGCCGCGCCGCTTGGCCCAGGGCCGCAAACGAGTAGCTCGAAATGTCATGGGCAATCCGCGAGCCTTCCCGGGTCAGCACGTCGAGGTACTTGCCCGCCAGCTGCTCCCGCGGCGCAAAGCCGATCGAGTGCACCAGCACGTCCAGACCGCCCCAGGCCGCCTTCAGCTCCGCCATCACCTCGGCGATCTGCGCGTCCTCGCTCACGTCCAGCGGCAGCACCAGCCGGCTCCCCAGGCTCGCCGCAAACTCCTCCACCCGGCCCTTCAGACGCTCACCCTGGTAGCTGAACGCCAGCTCCGCACCCTCCCGGTGAAACGCCTCCGCAATCCCCGTCGCGATCGACCGCTCGCTCGCAACACCCGTGATCAACGCCTTCTTGCCGCTCAGAAAACCCATGGTGGCGGTCAGCCCGCCGACTGGGTGCGAGTACGCACGTATTGCAGTACGTCGCGGAAGGTCTGGATCTTTTCCGCCTCCTCATCAGCGATCTCGATACCGAACTGCTCCTCGAGGGCCATCACCAGTTCCACGCTGTCGAGGGAATCGGCGCCGAGGTCCTCGACGAACTTGGCGTCGGGAGTGATCTGCTCTTCCGTCAGCGACAGCTTCTCGGCAATCAGGGCCCTGATGGTCTGTTCGATCGAACTCATCTCAAACACTCCCGTTCAATGAGGGACAGCCGTCCCGTGAATAGTCCCGTGCGGAAGCACTGAGGCCCGCACCGAGAGCACTGCTGCAATGCAGCAACCACATGATGGAGTCTGGCCGGGGGCCTGGCCAGCCACCTCGTCCGAAGGAGGGGTGCGCCCCGTGGCCGCCGGAATCAGGCCGAGGTCTGCTTCCGCAGCGCCCGAAGGAGCTGGGGGGTTTCCAGCGGGCGGTTGCCCAGCTGGCGCTGCAGCGCCGCCTGCAGCAGCGCTCTTGCCGCCCGGCGGCTATCCGGAGTGCCCAGCCGTTCCTCCCGCAAGGCGATCAGGTCGGCACCGGCATAGCCCTCGCCGCTTGCCGATGGCGCCGGCCCCTGCTCCCAGTCGTAGCGATAGCTCAGCATGGGGTCCAGGCTGGCGGGCAACAGCAGGCCGTAGCCGATCTCGGCCAGCAGATGCTTCTCGAAGATCCGCAATCCCGCCTCGAAGTCGACGCCTGCCAAGCGGTCCAGGCTAATTGCGTAGTGGGCAAACAGGTCCGGATGCGGATCCTGACGCTGCAGCAGGCGCAGCAGCAGCTCGTTGAGATACCAGCCGTAGAACACGCGCTCGCCACCCAGGGACGTGGCGGGGCCGGCACCTTCCGCGCCCGTCAGGGACCCCAGCTCGCCCTGCTGTTGCCAGGAAAGCAGCAAGGGCAGGAAGGGCTGCAGCAGACCGCGCCATCGCGAGCGCGCCGAGCGCGCACCGCGCGCCACGAGACCGACGCGGCCCTGCTCGCGGGTGAAGACCTCCAGCAGCAGGCTGCTGTCCGAGTACGGTCGACTGGACAGCAGGTACGCGGGCGCCAGGCTGACGCGCACCTTCATCGCAGGCCTATTCCTGCACGATCCCGAAGCGCTTCAGGGCCTTGATGTCGTCGCTCCAGTTCTCGCGCACCTTGCACCAGAGCTGCAGGAACACCTTGCGCCCGAACTGCCGCTCCAGCTCGCGGCGCGCCGCGCTGCCGACCTGCTTGAGCTGCGCCCCACCCTCGCCGATGACGATGGCCTTCTGGTTCTCGCGCTCGACCCAGATCACGGCGCTGATCCGGTCCATGCCTTCCTCGCGCTGGTATTGCTCGATCTCGACCGTCAGCGCGTAGGGCAGCTCCTGGTGCAGGCTGCGCGTCAGCTTCTCGCGCACCAGCTCTGCCACCGTGAAGGCATCGTCGTGCCCGACGATCATGTCCTCCGGATACAGCGGATCCCCTTCGGGCATCCGCGACATCAGCTCGCGCAGCAGGGCCGCCACGTTGTCGCGCTTGAGCGCCGACAGCGGGATCACAAAGGCGAAATCCCGCTTCGCGGACAGGCGCTGCAACTCCGGGAACAGCTTTTCCCGGTCCGTCAGCCGATCGATCTTGTTGATGACCAGGGCCACCGGCATCGCCACGCCTTCCAGGCGGCGCAGCACGGCCTCGTCCTCTTCGGTCCAGCGCCCGCACTCGACCACCATGAGGACCAGGTCAACGTCCTGGATGGCACCTGCTGCCGCCTCGTTCATCACGCGGTTGATGGCGCGCGGCTGGCGCTGGTGCAGACCGGGCGTGTCGACAAACACGATCTGGCCTTGCTCGCCGTGGACGACGCCCTGGATGCGGTGCCGCGTGGTCTGGGGCTTGTGCGAGACGATGCTGACCTTGCGGCCGACCAGGGCGTTGAGCAACGACGATTTCCCGACGTTGGGCCGGCCAAGGATGGTAACGATGCCACTACGCATGGGAGACCGCCTTCAGTTCCTGGAGCAGGGTTTCCGCCGCCTGCTGCTCGGCGTTGCGACGACTGGAGCCTTCCGCCTGTGCCGACTGTGGGCCATCGAGCAGGCGGCACTGCACCTGGAACCGTCGGCGATGGGCCGGGCCCGATTCCGCCAGTACCTCGTACAGCGGCAAGGGCCGGCTCTGGGCCTGCAGCCACTCCTGCAGGCGGGTCTTCGGGTCCTTCAGCGATTCGGGATCCGGCAGGGTCTGCAGCACGCCGGTGTACCAGCGCAGGCAGGTATCACGGGCCGTCTCGTAGCCGCTGTCGAGGAAGATGGCGCCCAGGATGGCCTCGAGGGCATCCGCCAAGATGGAATCGCGCCGAAAGCCGCCGGACTTGAGCTCGCTTTCACCCAGGTGCAGGGCTTCGCTCAGCTGCAGTTCGCGCGCCAGCTGGGCCAGGGTTTCCTCGCGGACCAGACTGGCCCGCAGACGAGTGAGGGCGCCTTCCTCGGCCCTGGGGCGGTCCTGGTAGAGATGCTGGGCAACGACAAAGTTCAGCAGGCCGTCCCCGAGGAATTCGAGCCGCTCGTTGTTGCCGGCTCCGACGCTGCGATGCGTCAGCGCGCGCTGGAGCAGCGCCGGGTCCCGGAACTGGTAGCCCAGGCGCTGCTGCAGGCGCGCGTGGCTGTCGCTCAAGAGTCCCCGGAGGCGCCGTGCATGGGCACGTCGGCCTGGAAGGTCAGCACGATCGAGACGTTGTAGAACAGGCGTTCACGGGCTTCGTAGTCATACGACAGGAAGCGACCGTCGCTGTTGCGGACGATCTTGATGTCCTTGGGCGTGATCACGTCGATGCTCTCGATGTCCCAGTAGCGCTGCAGCGCCTTGCGGATCTCGATCGCCTCGGCGTTGCCGTTGCCCGGATCCGAGGCCACCTTGTTCACCGAGCGCTGGACCTTCATCTGGTTCAGGTACAGCGGCAGTGTTTTCATGACGACGAGCGCCGTGAAGCCGATGAAGGCAAGGATGAAGGCGATCCCGAAGATGCCGATACCCTTCTGACGATTCCGCAGTTGCATCGCGAATTCCCCTCGCTGTTGGCGTTAACGAA
Source organism: Solimonas sp. (assembly GCA_036275615.1). Lineage (GTDB taxonomy): Bacteria > Pseudomonadota > Gammaproteobacteria > Nevskiales > Nevskiaceae > Solimonas. The sequence goes on along the minus strand of DASUDL010000025.1, from coordinate 33,304 downwards.
TGATCGTGCCGATACGGCTGAAGTCAACCCAGGTCTCGGCGGAGTCCCAGGACATCCAGATGAAGAAGGCCTTGCCCACCAGATTGCGCTCCGGGACCGTGCCCCAGAAGCGGCTGTCGTCCGAGCCGTCGCGGTTGTCGCCCATCGCGAAGTACTCGCCCGGCGGAACGATGAACTCGAAATCGTCGGCCCCGCGGTTGGGGTCGACCAGGACCTGGTGCTGCACACCCAGCAGGTTCTCGTTCATCCGGTACACCATCCGGGGCCCGGAGAAACCGGGGCTGCTCACAGTATAGGCGCCTGCCGGATCGAGGGTCGCGGGCTCGCCGTTGATGTAGAGCTGCTTGTCGCGGTACACGATCCGGTCGCCGGGCAGGCCGACGATGCGCTTGATGAAGTCCTTGCTGGGATCCACCGGCCAGCGGAACACGGCAATGTCGCCCCGCTCCGGCTCGCCGGTGGCGATGAACTTGGTGTGCAGGACCGGGTCGCGCACGCCGTAGGCGAACTTGTTGACCAGGATGAAATCGCCCACCAGCAAGGTCGGGATCATCGAGCCCGAGGGAATCCGGAATGGCTCGGCGATGAAGGAACGCAGCACCAGCACCAGCAGGATGACCGGGAAGAAGGACACGCAGAAGTCGATGAAGCTGCTGGGACGGTCGACCTCGCCTGGCGCGAGCTCAGCCCGCCGGCGGGGCCCCAGCCACCACTTGTCCAGCGCCCAGAACAGCCCCGTGAACAGGGTCAGCGCCGTCAGGATGACGGCGAAATCGATGTGGAAATCAGACATTGCGAGCAGGCCGGATGCCGAGAGGGCTCCGGATCAGCCTCCCTTCTTCTTGTCGACGCCCAGCACGGCGAGGAAGGCTTCCTGCGGGATCTCCACGGAGCCGACCTGCTTCATGCGCTTCTTGCCTTCCTTCTGCTTCTCCAGCAGCTTCTTCTTGCGCGAGGTGTCGCCGCCATAGCACTTGGCGGTCACGTCCTTGCGCAGTGCCTTGACCGTGGTGCGGGCGATGATCTTGGCGCCGATCGCCGCCTGGATGGCGATGTCGAACATCTGGCGGTGGATGACCTCCTGCATCTTCTCGCAGAGGTCACGGCCACGCGGATAGGCACTGTCGCGGTGCACGATGGTCGCCAGCGCGTCGACCTTGTCGCCGTTGACCAGCACGTCCAGCTTGACCAGATCCGCCGCCTGGAAGCGCACGAACTCGTACTCGAAGGAGGCATAGCCGCGCGACACGCTCTTGAGGCGGTCGAAGAAGTCGAGCACGACCTCGGCCAGCGGCATCTCCACTTCCATCTGCACCTGGCTGCCGAGATAGCGCAGGTTCTTCTGCACGCCGCGCTTTTCCATGCACAGCTGCATCACGCTGCCCACGTAGTCGGGCGGCATCAGGATGCGGGCATTGATGATCGGTTCGCGGATTTCCTCGAGCGATCCGGCCTCGGGCAGTTCCGCCGGGTTGTCGACCTTCTTGACCGTTCCGTCGCTCATCATCACCTCGTACACCACGGACGGTGCCGTGGTGATGAGGTTGAGGTTGTACTCGCGCTCAAGGCGCTCCTGCACGATCTCCATGTGCAGCATGCCGAGGAAGCCGATGCGGAAGCCGAAGCCCAGGGCCGTCGAGTTTTCCGGCTCGAACTGCAGCGCGGAATCGTTGAGGCGCAGCTTCTGCAGCGACTCGCGGAAGTCCTCGAAATCGTCGGCGTCGACCGGGAACATGCCGGCGAACACACGCGGCTGCACCTGGCGGAAGCCCGGCAGCTGCTCGACGCTGGCATTGCCGGCGAGCGTGAGCGTGTCACCCACCGGCGCACCGAAGATGTCCTTGATGCCGGCGACGATGAAGCCGACCTCGCCGCATTCCAGCTGGTCCTTGAACACGCGCTTGGGCGAGTGCACGCCCATCATGCCGATCTCGTAGTCCTTGCCGGTGGACATCACGCGGATCTTCTGGCCCTTCTTCACCGAGCCGTTGACCACGCGCACCAGCGATACCACGCCCAGGTAGTTGTCGAACCAGGAGTCGACGATCAGCGCCTGCAGCTTGCCGTCCGGGTTGCCCTTCGGCGGCGGCAGGGTCGCGACCACCGCCTCCAGCACGTCCGGCACACCCAGGCCGGTCTTGGCCGAGATGCGCAGCGCGCCGCTGGCGGGGATACCGATGACCTGCTCGATCTCGTCGCAGACGCGATCGGGTTCGGCGTTCTGCAGGTCGATCTTGTTCAGGACCGGCAGCACCTCGAGGTTCTGCTCGAGCGCCGTGTAGCAGTTGGCGACCGACTGCGCCTCGACACCCTGCGAGGCATCGACGACCAGCAGGGCCCCTTCGCAGGAGGCCAGCGAGCGCGAGACCTCGTAGCTGAAGTCCACGTGTCCGGGCGTGTCGATCAGGTTGAACTGGTACAGCTCGCCGTTCTTCGCGCGGTAGTGCAGCTGTACGGCCTGCGCCTTGATGGTGATGCCGCGCTCGCGCTCGATCGGGTTGTTGTCGAGCACCTGCGCCTGCATCTCGCGGGCTTCGAGACCGCCGGTCAGTTGGATGAAACGATCCGCCAGCGTCGACTTGCCGTGATCGATGTGGGCGATGATGCAGAAGTTACGGATGTGATCCTGGTTCATGGACAGCGGCGGGGCACGGTAAGAGGGCCCCGTCACGAGGCAAAAATGGCCGCGCAGTATAGCGTTTAGCCGCTGGCCGAGGCGTCGAAGGCCGTCGGGTCAAACCGCCCTTCGGCGCGAACCCGCCCCCGCTCGTCAAGGAGCACCGGGATGCGGGTGCCGAAGCGCATGCGCCACTCCCCGCGATCGTCGACATTGGCGTGGTCCAGCGCGTAGACCTGGCCCGCCAGATGCTCGCGCAATTCGTCCTCAAACGCCTCGCAGAGATGGCAATCCGGCCGGACCAGCAGCAGGAACCGGCGCCCGGAGGCCTCGCTCACGGCTCGCCGTTGCGGGCCGCCGCCGGCACGTCCAGCGACAGGAACAGCGGCGCACCCCGGCGCTGGACCAGCGCCGGCACGGTCTGTCCCGGGGTCAGGCGTCGCGCCACCTCGGCCAGCCGCTCGGGACTGGCGATCTCCTGGCCGGAGATCTGGAGCAGTACGTCGCCCTCGCGGATACCGGCACGGGCCGCCGGGCCCGGCGCCACATCCATCACCAGCACGCCGCCGCTGACCACCTGGGCCTTGCGGCGCTCGTCAGGGCTCAGGGTCTTCACCGTCAGGCCCAGCGGACCGCCGGCCACCGCGGGCGTTTCCTCCACGTAGGCCTGCTCGGACCCTGGCTCCAGGGTGCCCACGTCCATCTTGACGACAAGGGCTTCGCCGTCGCGACGGAGTTCCAGGGTGGCCGTCGTGCCCGGGTCGGTGATACCGACCAGGTGCGGCAGGCTGCTGGAGCTGGCCAGGACCTGGCCGTTATAGCTGAGGATGATGTCCCCCTCGCGCAGGCCGGCGCGGGCCGCCGGCCCCTCCGGCACCACGCGCGCCACCAGCGCGCCCTCGGCGCGCTCGAGCTTGTATTGCTGCGCCAGGTCGCGATCGACCTCCTGCACCACCACGCCGAGCCAGCCGCGGGTCACCCGACCACTGTCCTTGAGCTGGCGCGCCACCTTGGCCGCGACGTCGATGGGAATCGAGAACGACACGCCCTGGTAGCCACCGGACTGCGAATAGATCTGCGAGTTCACGCCGATCACCTCGCCCGCGAGGTTGAACAGGGGCCCGCCGGAGTTGCCCGGGTTGATCGCGACGTCGGTCTGGATGAAGGGCACGTACTGCTCGGTGACCAGGGCACGCCCCTTGGCCGAGACGATGCCGGCCGTCACCGAGTAGTCGAAGCCGAAGGGCGAACCGATGGCCAGCACCCACTGCCCGGGACGCAGGCGCGAGGAATCGCCGATCTTCACCACCGGCAGGTCCTTGGCCTCGATGCGCAGCAGGGCGAGATCGCTGGCCTCGTCGCTGCCCACCACCTGGGCCGTGAACTGGCGCCGGTCCAGCAGGCGCACGATCACTTCCTTCGCATCACGCACCACGTGGTAGTTGGTGACGATGTAGCCGTCGGCCCAGAGCACGAAGCCGGAGCCCAGCGATTGCGGCCCCTGGGGCAGGTCGTCGGCCTCGCCCGGGGGCGCGCCCTCCGGCTGCTCTTCCAGGAAGCGGCGGAACCATTCGGGGGCGTTCTCGAGGTTCTCGCCCTCGCGCGCCGGTGCGTCGGTGCGGGGCGCTTCCCGCGCCGTTTCGGCCGGCACCGTGCTGATGTTCACGACCGAGGGCGAGACCTGCTCGACCAGGTCCGCGAAGTCCGGGGGCGCCCCCGGCAGGGTAAACGAGGAATCCTCGCGGCTGCAGGCAGCAGCGGCGAGGCTCAGCAGGACAACTACGAGCCGCGAACCGCGGGCGGCGAAGGTCATGGACAGGGCTCCGGCCCGCGCGGGGACCGGCACGGGAACAACTGCGGATTTCAATGGAAACAAGCGGCTGTGTCCAGTTTCTCCGCCCCATCCGAAGAATCTGGACACGGACCGGGCTCAGGGCCGCGGCGCCGCCTCGTGCGGGTCCGCCGTCGCGTCCGGCTCCGGCTTCAGGCTCTCGCCGATCAGGCGTACCGTCTGCGGCGGCGCTTCGCCCACCACGGTGATGTGCGTCCTGCCGACCATCCGTCCATAGGCGTTGACCGCGCCCATCTGGCTGACGCCCTGGAAGCGGTGCCCGCGCCCCTCGCGGCGCGCACTGAACACCGATACCGCGGTCAGACCATCCGACAGCAGCAGGTGCTCCACCGTGCCCTTGCCGTCCGGCGAGGGTCGGACATCGCGCAGGGTGATCCGGAACCCGGGCGGAAGGCTGCCGAAGCGGGCCAGGGCCAGTTCCGGCGGCAGCGGACGGGCTACCGGGGGCGACGTACGGGCCGGCCGCGCCGGCACCGGCGGCAGCGGGCCCAGGGCCGTCTGCAGGGCGCTGTCCGGAATCTGCGCCGGGAACTCGATCTCGGTGAACTGCATCTGCTCGAGCACCGAGCCGTCGCGGCCGATCAGGTTGACCTTGAGCGGCACACCGGTCTGCTCGTCCGCCCAGACCTCGTAGCCGTAGCGGAATTCATCGCGCGGGCTGATGGTCACCCCGCGGCAGTTGCGGCCAGCGATGCGGGCCGTGCCGACGTCCTCGAAGGCATAGACCTTGGCCAGCTGCGCCAGGTGCTGCGGAGTCAGCGTCGGGAACAGGCCCTTGGGCGTGGGAGCGTCCGAACTGAGGCGGCGGTCCTTGGACAGGACGCAGATCACCTTGTCATCGCGCTTGAGGATCTCGCGCGGCGCGCCCGTGAGGACCTGGACCCGCTCCATCTCCACGCCGTCCTGGAAACGATGCACGACCCGCATCGTCTCCTGGCGATCCTGGGTCTGGTAGACGATCACACCCTGGTAGCTGAGCTCCCGGGCGGCCTGGGCCGCGCGACCCAGCACCTCGCCTGGCTCGCCGGCGACGGCGGCCATGCTGCCGAAGGCCAGCACCAGGCCGGGGATGAGGTACCGATGGCTCAAGGCTGGCCCTCCGGCTCAGCCGCCGTCGCCGACGACGCGGCCGGCTCCGGGCGGTACTCCGCCGTGTGGGCCGCGAAGCGGGCGTAGGACAGCGACCCCCCCATGCCGCGGTCGGCGAGGGTATTGCTGTGCTCGATCAGGTACTGACGCAGGTCCTCCTGCGCGGCGTCGGGCGCCGGTTCGCTATGCGCGGATACGGCCTGCAGGTAGCGCGGCCGCCGCTGGACCGCCGGGACCAGCACCGGGCTGGTCTGAACCTGCGGGCTCATGCCGCCGCCACCGCCCCCCGCACCTTCGCCGCCACGATCACCATAGTTCAGGGTCACCGCCACGACTGCCACCGAGGCCGCGACGGCCCAGCCGGCCATCGGTGCCCACTCGCGGCGACGACGCTGGAAGGCCGAGCGCATCGAACGGACAAACCCCGCCGGCGGGGCGGCCGCCCGGACCGGGGCCGTCGCCACCGGGGCCAGGGCTGCCATCACCCCGGCGCAGATATCGGGCTGGCCGGCGCGGTAGCGGGTGCCTTCCACGGCATCGCGGGCCAGGCACAGGCGGCTCCAGGCCTCCTTGAGCGCCGGGTCCCGTTCCATCTGGTCGAGCAGACGATCCAGCTCCTGGGGGCTGCATTCCCCGTCGAACAGGGCCGAAAGCGTTTCCTGGGCCATGGGCTTCACCTCTCAAACCGAATTTACAGACTGAATACAGGCTGAACCTCGAAACCCGGAAAAAGTTCCCGGGGCAGCGAGGACTGGACGGGGGCAGCGGCGCACCGGCTCAGTCCAGCAGGGGCTTGAGCACGGCATCGATCGCCTCGCGGGCCCGGAAGATGCGCGAGCGGACCGTGCCGATCGGGCAATCCATGACCTCCGCGATCTCCTCGTAGGACAGCCCCTCCAGTTCGCGCAGGGTGATGGCCCGGCGCAGATCCGGGGGGAGCTTGCCGATCGCCCCCTCCACCTTCTCGCGGATCTCGTCCGTCAGCGCCACCGCCTCCGGCGTGTCCACGTCGCTGAGATGCTCGGTATGGCCGTAGAGTTCCGCGTCGGCCACGTCGATGTCCTGGTCCGCCGGGCGGCGGTTGCGGGACACCAGGTGGTTCTTGGCCGTGTTGATGCCGATGCGGTACAGCCAGGTGTAGAAGGCCGACTGCCCGCGGAACCCGTTCATGGCGCGCCAGGCGCGGATGAAGGTCTCCTGGGCCACGTCCGGCGCGTCGCCGTCGCCGACCAGGCGGCTCACCAGCTGCACGATCTTGTACTGGTACTTGCGGACCAGGAGCTCGAACGCACGCTGATCGCCGGCCTGGGCCCGGGCGACCAATTGTTCGTCGGTGAGTTCGCTCATGCGCGCTTGCGGGGGCCGTCCGGGGGCGGCTGATGAAAAGGTCTAGAATTCCGGCCCGCCGAATTGCCTGAAGGGCCCTGTGCCCGCAAGCTTTGCGTAACCGGCAGCCATTCTAACAGCCCGTCCAGGGAATCCATCTCGGGGATTCGATGCTTCAAGCCGAAGTGCTCGTGATCGGCAGCGGTGCCGCCGGCCTGTCCTGCGCCCTGCGCCTGGCCGCCGCCGGCCGCCGCGTCGCCGTCGTGTCCAAGAGCTCGCTGTCCAGCGGCAGCACGCTGTGGGCGCAGGGCGGCATCTCTGCGGTGCTGGACGCCGAGGACTCCCTCGACAACCACGTGCGCGACACCCTGGTGGCAGGCGCCGGCCTCTGCGACGAGGCCGCCGTGCGCTTCACCGTCGAGCGTGGCCCGGCCTGCATCGACTGGCTGCTGGCCCAGGGTGTGGCCTTCACCCAGGAGGACGGCGAGGACCGCGGCAAGCGCCTGCACCTCACGCGCGAGGGCGGCCATTCGCACCGGCGCATCGTGCATGCCGCCGACGCCACCGGGCGCGCCGTGGAAACCACCCTCGCCTCCCTGGCCGCCGCCCACCCCAACATCCAGGTGCGCGAACGCACCATGGCAGTCGACCTGATCGTCGACCGGACCACGCGGCAGGTCCAGGGCGCCTACCTGTTCGACCGCGAGAGCGGCCGCATCGACGCCGTGCCCGCCAAGGCCGTGGTACTGGCCACCGGGGGCGCCAACCAGGTCTACCTGTACTCGAGCAACCCCTTCGGCGCCTCCGGTGACGGCATCGCCATCGCCTGGCGCGCGGGCTGCCGCGTGGCCAACATGGAATTCATGCAGTTCCATCCCACCACGCTGTACCACAAGGACTCGCGCAATTTCCTGATCAGCGAGGCCCTGCGCGGTGAAGGCGCCCAGCTGCGCCTGCCCAACCCCGACGGCAGCCCGGGCGAACGCTTCATGCCACGCTTCGACGAGCGCGGTGAGCTGGCGCCGCGCGACATCGTCGCCCGCGCCATCGACCACGAAATGAAGCGCCTGGGCCTGCGCCACGTGCTGCTGGACATCACGCACAAGCCGGCGTCCTTCATCCTGCACCACTTCCCGAGCATCCACGCCCACTGCCTGCAGTTGGGGATCGACATCACCCGCGAAGCGATTCCCGTGGTGCCGTCGGCGCATTTCACCTGCGGCGGCGTCCACACCGACCTGGCCGCGCGCACCGATGTCGATGGGCTGTACGCGGTCGGCGAGGCAGCCTGTACCGGTTTGCACGGCGCCAACCGCCTGGCCTCCAACTCGCTGCTGGAATGCCTGGTATTCGCCGAAGCGGCGGCCGAGGACCTGCTGCGCACGCTCGACCGACGCCCCACCCCTCCGGCGCCGATGCCCTGGGATGAAAGCCGGGTGACGGATTCCGACGAGGATGTCGTGGTCGCGCACAACTGGCTGGAGCTGCGCACCTTCATGTGGGACTACGTGGGCATCGTGCGCACCACCAAGCGCCTGCTGCGCGCCCAGCATCGCGTCGAACTGCTGCTGCGCGAGATCCAGGAGTTCTACGGCAAGCACCGCATCACCGCGCACCTCCTGGAGCTGCGCAATCTCGCGGTCTGCGCCGACCTCATCGTCCGCTCGGCCCTGGCCCGCAAGGAAAGCCGCGGCCTGCACTACACCCTGGACCATCCGCAGACGCTGGCCTCGGCCGCGCCGACGATCCTGCCGGGCCGCCCCTGATCGACCCGAGGCCGTCCTAGCCGAGGCTCAGCCGGGCGCGGAGGCGACGCAGCGCCTCGGGATCCGCGTCCTGGCTCAGGATCAGCCGCGTGGCCGTGCCACCGGCCTTGAGGCGGAAGCGCAGGACCAGCAGCGCCGGGTGCACGATGCTTCCGGGCTGCAGATCGGCTTCGAGCGGCCGGCCCGATTCGCGCTCAAGGGTCCAGCTGCCATCCCCGTGGAAGACCAGGCGGCGGATCGCCTGCGGCCCGAAGCCCAGCACCGGATGCCGTCGCAGGCGCCACCAGGACAGGGCGAAGGCCGCCACGAGCAGCAGCATCGGCCAGCCCTCGGCCATCGCCAGCGGCAGCAGGCCGATGCACACGGCGTGCACGACGAAGACCGCGCGCAGCGCCCGCATCGAGGGGCGCAGGCTCAGGTCAACGGTAGATGCGAAGCTGTTCGACGATGCCGACATACTCGTCCGGAACGGCCGGGTCGTAGCCCATGGTCCAGGCCCAGATGTCCGGATCCTCGGCCAGCGTTACCAGGCGCAGGAAGGCGGCCTTCTCCTCGGCCGGGGCCTCGTGGAAACGGCGCGCGTAGTAGCGCTCCATCATCACGTCGAGCTCCTTCATGCCCCGGCGCAGCAGCCAGCGCAGGCGGCCATCGATCGGTGCCTTCTCGGCAGGCTCGCTCATGCAACGCTCCAAACGACAAGGGCGGCAACGCCGCCCTTGTCCATGACCGCGAACCGACTCAAATCTTGCGCTCCACGACCATCTTCTTGACCTCGGCGATGGCCTTGGCCGGGTTCAGGCCCTTGGGGCAGGCCTTGGCGCAGTTCATGATCGTGTGGCAGCGATACAGCTTGAACGGGTCCTCGAGGGCGTCCAGACGCTCGCCCGTGGCCTCGTCGCGGCTGTCCACCAGCCAGCGGTAGGCCTGCAGCAGGATGGCGGGACCCAGGTAGCGGTCCGAATTCCACCAGTAGCTGGGGCAGGAGGTCGAGCAGCAGGCGCAGAGGATGCACTCGTAGAGGCCGTCGAGCTTGGCGCGGTCCTCTTCCGACTGCAGGCGCTCGCGCGTCGGCGCCGGCGTGTCCGTCTTCAGCCAGGGCTCGATCGAGGCCAGCTGCGCGTAGAAATGCGTCATGTCCGGCACCAGGTCCTTGACCACCGGCATGTGCGGCAGCGGATAGACCTTGGCCTCGCCCTTGATCTCGTCGCAGGGCTTGATGCAGGCCAGCGTATTGCTGCCATCGATGTTCATCGCGCAGGAGCCGCAGATGCCTTCGCGGCAGGAGCGACGGAACGTGACGGTGGCATCCATCTCGTTCTTGATCTTGATCAGCGCGTCCAGAACCATCGGGCCGCAGGTGGACATGTCCACCTCGTAGCGGTCCATGCGCGGATTGGCGCCGGTTTCCGGATCGTAGCGGTAGAGCTCGAAGACCTTGACGTTCTTGGCGCCGGCGGGCGCCTTGAAGGTCTTGCCGGCCTTCTTGTCGATCTTGGAATTCTGCGGAAGGGTGAGCTGAGCCATGTCGGTTCGTCCTTCGGTCTTAGTACTTGCGGGCCACGGGCGGGATGTGGTCCACCTCGTTGTCGAGGGGCTGCATATGCACCGGGCGGTAGTCGATCTTCACGCCGGTGGTGTCCGTGCGCCAGGCCACGGTGTGCTTGATCCACTCCGCGTCGTTGCGGTCCTTGATGTCGTCGCGGGCATGGGCGCCGCGCGATTCGGTGCGGTTCTCGGCGCTGACGATGGTCAGCAGCGCCTGGCCCAGCAGGTTGTCGAGCTCGAGCGTTTCGGCCAGGTCCGAGTTCCAGATCATGCCGCGGTCGGAAACCCCGATGTCGCGGGAGAAGGTCTCGACGATGGCCTTCATCTTCTCGACACCCTCCTTCATCAGCGGGCCGTCACGGAACACCGCGCAGTGCTTCTGCATGGTCTTCTGCATGTCCAGGCGCAGCTTGGCGGCACCGACCGGCCCCTTGGCGTTGCGGAAGCCGTCGAGGCGCGCAAGCGCCTTGTCTTCCGAGGCGCTGGAGATCTTCTTGTGGGGCGTACCCGCCTTGACCAGCTTGCCGGCCTGGATCGCGGCGGCGCGGCCGAAGACCACGAGGTCGAGCAGCGAGTTGGAGCCCAGCCGGTTGGCACCGTGCACCGACACGCAGGCCGCCTCGCCGACGGCCATCAGGCCGGGCACCACGGAATCCGGGTTGCCGTCCTTGAGGGTCACGACCTCGCCCGTGTACAGGGTCGGGATGCCGCCCATGTTGTAGTGCACGGTGGGCACCACCGGGATCGGCTCCTTGGTGACGTCGACGCCGGCGAAGATCTTGGCACTCTCCGAGATGCCCGGCAGGCGCGCATGCAGCACTTCGGGGCCCAGGTGCTCGAGGTGCAGGTGGATGTGGTCGCCCTCGGCGCCCACGCCGCGGCCCTCGCGGATCTCGGTGGCCATCGCGCGGCTCACCATGTCACGCGGGGCGAGGTCCTTCACGCTCGGTGCGTAGCGCTCCATGAAGCGCTCGCCGTTCTTGTTGGTGAGATAGCCGCCTTCGCCGCGCGCACCCTCGGTGATCAGGCAGCCCGAGCCGTAGATGCCGGTCGGGTGGAACTGCACGAACTCGAGGTCCTGCAGCGGCAGGCCGGCGCGCAGCACCATGGCATTGCCGTCACCGGTGCAGGTGTGGGCCGAGGTGGCGGAGAAGTAGGCGCGGCCGTAGCCGCCGGTCGCCAGGATCACCATGTGCGCGCGGAAGCGGTGCAGCTGGCCGGTGGCGAGGTCCCAGGCGAGCACGCCCTTGCAGGAGCCGTCGTCGTCCATCAGCAGGTCGAGCGCGAAGTACTCGATGTAGAACTGCGCCTTGCACTTGAGGCTCTGCTGGTAAAGCGTGTGCAGCATCGCATGGCCGGTGCGGTCGGCGGCGGCGCAGGTGCGCTGGGCCGGCGGGCCCTTGCCGAACTCGGTGGTCATGCCGCCGAAGGGACGCTGATAGATCTTGCCGTCCGGGGTACGCGAGAACGGCACGCCGTAGTGCTCCAGCTCGATGATCGCGGGGATGGCCTCGCGCGTCATGTACTGGATCGCGTCCTGGTCGCCGAGCCAGTCGGATCCCTTCACGGTGTCGTAGAAGTGCCAGCGCCAGTCATCGCGGCCCATGTTGGCCAGCGCCGCCGAGATACCGCCCTGCGCGGCGACGGTGTGCGAGCGCGTCGGGAACAGCTTGGTGATGTTCGCGGTCTTGAGGCCGGCCTCGGCCAGGCCCAGCGTGGCGCGCAGGCCGGCGCCACCGGCGCCGACCACGATCGCGTCGTATTCGTGATGAACGATGTCGTAAGCAGCCATGGTGTTGTTCTCTTAAGCCAGCGCGACTTTCAGCACCGCGAAGATGCTGGCGACGGCAATGATGATGTGCACGAACTTCGACAGCAGCAGGCCGGCAAGCTTCCAGCCCTCGTGCGAAACGTAGTCCTCGATGACCACCTGCACGCCCAGCAGGGAGTGGTACAGGGCCGAGGCCAGGAACAGGACCAGGGTCACGGCCACCGACGGCGCGCTGACCCAGTGCTGCACGGCATAGAAGTCGGTGTCGCCGGTCGCCAGCCGCGCGATCGAGAACACGAACCAGAGCGACAGGGGAATCAGGGCCAGGGCGGTCACGCGCTGGACCCAGAAGTGATGGACACCGTCCTTGGCCGAGCCCAGGCCACGGGCGCGGGACAGCGGCGAGCGCAGGTCTTTCTTGCTCATGGGACGCCTCAGGCGAAGTAGGCGCAGCCCCAGGCTGCACCGGTGAGGATCAGGGAGGCGACGACCACCGCGTAGCCGGAGCGCTCGGCAGTCTTGAGCTCGAAGCCCTTGCCGATGTCCCAGAACAGGTGACGGATGCCGTTGCCCAGGTGGTACATGAACGCCCAGGTCCAGCCGAACAGCAGGACCTGGCCGTACCAGGCCGTGGCGTGCTGGGCGAAGGCGCTGTACCACTGCGGGCCGCCCGCCAGGGCGATCAGCCAGGCCGCGACCAGCAGCGTACCCATCGACAGGCCGATGCCGGTGATGCGATGCGCGAAGGACAGCAGGGAGGTCCACTGGAAGCGGTAATACTGCCCCAGCATGAAGGGTGAGAGCGGACGCGTGTCCGTGGAGGTTTTCGTGCTCATTCCGGCTCCCTGAATCCGGGGACGTGAACTGTCGGTGGAGTGTGGACCGCTAGAAATCGATGCAGCGCCCGTTCTTCTCCCAGTCCCCGTAGCGGGTCGGCTCGGGGCCGTCGCGGCGGCCACCCAGCTCGGGCACCTTCTCAGGGACCGGCGCGGGCGTGGGCTGCTCCTGCCCCAGCAGGTCCGCAAGGGACACGACATCCGCGGGCCGCGTCGTTGCGGCGGAGGGAGCGGCGGAGGTCGGCTGGGAAGACAAGGGCGGCGGGTCGTTGAAGATCGGATCAATCAAGCCCGCATAGTGTGACAAAATTGCTGCACTGCACGCAATGAAAACTCTCAGCGCCATTCCCCAGAGTGAACACGGCTTCCTGCGCGTGCAGGGTCCCGATGCGGACCTGTTCCTGCAGGGCCAGCTCAGTTGCGACCTGCGCCGCCTCACGCCGGAGCACGGCCTGACCGGCAGCTACAACACGCCCAAGGGCCGCATGCTGGCCGTGATGCAGCTGTTGCGCGCACCCGATGGGGCCGTGCTGATCGAACTGCATCGCTCGGTGCTTGAAGCCACGCTCAAGCGCCTGCGGATGTTCGTGCTGCGCTCGAAGCTGACGATCAGCGACGTCTCTGCCGAATACGCCGCCCTGGGCCTGCTCGGTCCCGGCGCCCCGCAGGCCCTGGCGGCCCTGGGCCTGCCCGTGCCGACGAACCCGCAGGACGCGGCGACACAACCGGACCTGATCATCCTGCGCCGCCACGGCGAAGCCCCGCGCTACAGCCTGGTCGGCGCCCCGGACCGGCTGGCGGTCCTGCGAGCGCAGCTTCCGGAGGATGTCCGGGAGGCCGGGTTCAGCCACTGGCGGGCGGCCGAGATCGAGGCCGGCGTGCCGGTCGTGTACGCCGAAACCCGCGAGCGCCATGTCCCGCAGATGGCCAACCTGGACCTGCTCGGGGGCATCGGCTTCGACAAGGGTTGCTATACCGGCCAGGAAATCGTCGCCCGCCTGCACTACCTCGGCCAGCTGAAGCGGCGGATGTACGTCGCTACCCTGCCCGGCCCCGCCCCGCAGCCCGGCGAACCGGTTCAGGCCGCCGGCGAAACCCAGGCGGCCGGAGAGATTGTCGATGCCGTGGACCTCGGCGATGGCCAGGCCCGCGCCACGGTCGTCCTGCAGATCGCCCAGCGCCGGGCGACGCTGACGCTGAACGACGGACGACCTGTGACCCTGGTCTCAGGCCCGGAGGCCTGAGGCCTCCTCCGGGATCGCCGATCGCGCGGCGGGACGGCTAGACTGGGCACGATCCCGTCCTCCGGTTCCGCCATGCGCCTGTCCGCCTGCCTGTCCCTTCTCGTCCTGACCGCCCTTAGCCCGCTCGCACTGGCCTTGCAGCCGGACCTCCGCGATCTCGACCGCGTGCCGCTGCACGTGGTGCCGACGGCGATCAGCACCAAGGCCCTGGCCGCAGTCCCCACGCAGAAGGGCAGCGGCCCCTACTACTTCGCGGTCAACGTCGACCTGCCCGTCGCGCTCCAGGGCGGCCGCTGGGACGTCGCGCCGGATGGCCTGGCCCGCTGGCGCAGCCGCGTCTACTCGGCAGGCGCCACCCTGCTGGTGATGGAGTTCGCGCGCTTCCAGCTGCCGGCCGGGGCCTCGCTGTGGATCTACGACGTGGAAGGTCGCGTCGTCCAGGGTCCCTACACCGCCCGCAACCACACGCCCGAGGGCAAGCTGTGGACGCCATGGGTGCCCGGCGAGTCGGCCGTGATCGAACTGCGCGTGCCGGCAGCACAGCGCGAGAACGTGCAGCTGGCGCTCGGTCGCCTGGGCCACGGCTACAAGAACACCCGCGACCTCGGTGACTCCGGCGCCTGCAACATCGACGCGGTATGCCCGCTGGGCAACGACTGGCGCGACGAGATCCGCTCCACGGTGAAGCTGCAGATTCCCAGTGGCGCCCTCGTGGGCCTGTGCTCCGGCACCTTGGTGAACAATGTTCGTCAGGACGACAAGCCCTATGTGCTGACGGCCGATCACTGCGGCATCGGCGACACGCTGAGCCCGGCCTCCGGCGTGGTGGCCTACTGGAACTTCCAGAACTCCACCTGCGGCGGTGCCGCCAACGCCAGCGACACGCAGAACCAGACCGGCGCGACCTTGCGTGCGCAGGACCGCAACCGCGACATGACGCTGATCGAGCTCAGCCAGACGCCGTCGGCGGCCTTCAATGTGCACTATGCAGGCTGGGATGCCACGGTTGATGTGGGTGGCAGCAGTGGCCTGGGCATCCACCACCCCGCGGGCGACGCCAAGAAGATCAGCGAATTCACCGAAGCGCTGGTGGCCGACACCGTGCGCATCGAGACCGGGGGTCCGTCGATCCCGGCCTGGCGCGTCAACAAGTGGAACCAGGGCACCACGGAGCAGGGCTCCTCGGGCTCGGGCCTGTGGAACCAGGATCACAAGCTGGTCGGCACGCTGTCCGGTGGCAGCGCCGCCTGCAGCGGCAGCGTCGACAACGACGAACCCGACTTCTACGCGCGGCTCGACCGGCAGTGGACCGCGCAGACGGTTCCGGCCGGGCAGCTCAAGGCCTGGCTCGACCCCGACAACACCGGCACCCTGAGCCTGGGCGGCAAGAACCCGGGCGCCGCCATCGCCCTGGTCGCTGACACGAGAACGCTCACCGAGGACGCCGCCACCACGGCGATTGACGTGCTGGCCAACGACCCGGCCGGGCTCACCCTGGTGTCGGTCACCCTCCCCAACCGTGGCGGCACCGCCTCGGTCAATACCGGCAACAACACCGTCTCCTATCGTCCGGCCGCCAACTTCAACGGCACCGAAACCTTCAGCTACACCGCCCGCAACAGCGGTGGCCAGACGGCCAATGCCACGGTCACGGTCACGGTCAATGCGGTCAACGATCCGCCCAATGCCGTGAACGACAACTTCCCGGCCGATGCCGGGCGCACCTCGGACCTGCCGGTACTGGATAACGACACGACGGCCCCGGACGCGGGAGAAACGCTGACGATCAGCAGCGTCGGCAGCTTCAGCGCCGGCGGTGGCGCCACGATTTCGGGTTCGGTACTGCGCTACACGCCCGCGGCCGGCTTCACCGGCACCGAGACCTTCACCTACACCGTGCAGGACGGCAACGGCGGCAGCGACACCGCAACGGTGACCGTCACGGTGCGCACACCGCCCGCGGGTGGCGGGGGCGGGGGCGGTTCGCCGGCCCCGGTCCTGCTGGCCCTGCTCGCGCTCGCCGCTCTCGGGCGGCGCGCGCGAGGCTGAGGCCGGGCTACTTCACCCCATGCATCGCCCGGCGCAGCCAGGGCGATAGCAGCAGGGCGACCAGGCCAGCACCCAGGCCGATCCAGGTCATCAGCAGGAACAGCTCGCTGTACTTGGCGGCGGCGGCCGCGAAGTCGAGGGTTGCGCCCTCGGGGATCTCGATGGCGGCCAGCTTGCCGAAGCCGGCGGCGAGAACCTCCGAGTAGGCCGTGGCCAGCCAGAAGGCGCCCATCATCACGCCCACCACACGAGCCACGGACAGGCTGGTCACCGCCGACAGTCCGATCGGTGACAGGCAGACCTCGCCGATCTCCAGCAAGCCGTAGGCGAGCACCAGCCACCAGACACTGGCGAGCTGGCCACCCGCGGCGAGCTTGGCGGCCATCAGCATCGGCAGGAAGGACAGGCCCGCGGCGGCAAGGCCGATCGCCATCTTCACCGGCGTGCTGGGATTGAGACCGCGGCGGTCCAGCCAGGGCCAGAGCCAGGCGAAGATCGGCGCGAACAGCACGATGAAGAAGGCGCCGAGGAAGGTCAGCGAGCCGGCGGTCTGGGGCACCAGCACCACGTCATGCGCCAGGGCCAGCACCAAGCCCAGGGTCATCAGCGCGATCATGCCCTTGGCGAGGTCGTCGCGGCCACGGTCAGCGGCCTTGAGCGCGACCACCATCAGCAGCGGGCTGGCGGCCAGCGAATACAGCGCCCAGGGCACGGTGGCCTGGTAGCCCTCGATCACGACCCCGAACAGGTCCTTGGTCAGCAGGCGATCCGTGAAGGTGATCCAGGCGCCGTAGGTCTGCTCGTAGAGCGTGAAGAACACGAGCACCGCGAAGATCAGCACGACCAGGGCAATCATCTGGCCGCGCTCGACCGACGAGCACTTCGCCCACAGGAACCAGGCGAACCACAGCGCGAAGGCCACGGCGATCAGGTGCATGGCGCCGTGCACGGTCCAGGTCCGCTGGATCAGCTGCCAGACCACGAGCACACCGCCGACGCCCCCGGCATAGATCCACCACTCGCGGGGAAAGCCGGCGATGCGCTGGGCCAGCAGCGCCGGGTCGCGCGGCTCGGCATGACCGTAGAGGTATTTCTGGCCCCAGAGAAAGAGGATCAGGCCAGCCACCATGCCGATGCCCGCGGCGCCAAAACCGTACTTCCAGCCATAGGTCTCGCCCAGGAAGGCGCAGATCAGGCTGGCGAAGAGCGCACCGACATTGATGCCGGCGTAGAACACGGTGAAGCCGGAGTCTCGGCGCGGGTCGTTGTCCGGGTAGAGCTTGCCGACGATGGTCGAGATATCGGGCTTGAGGAAGCCCACGCCCATGATGATCAGCGACAGCGACAGGTAGAACACCTGCAGGGCCTGCTCGTCGCGCACCACGACGCCGTCGACCACGCGTGCCGCGTGGCCCTCGAAGGCCATGCCCAGGTGACCGAGCACCAGCAGCACACCGCCGAAGACCACGGCCTTGCGCATGCCCAGATACCGGTCCGCCAGCAGTCCACCGATCACCGGCACCGCATAGACCAGCCCGCCGTAGGCACCGAGGAGGTCATAGCCAGCGGCGTCCGTGAACAGGTGGTACTTCAGCAGGTACAGCAGCAACAGCGCCTTCATGCCGTAGAAGGAGAAGCGCTCCCACATCTCGGTGAAGAAGCAGACGTAGAGGCCCTTGGGGTGGCCGAGGAAGTCGGAGGCGGGAGCTGCGGCGTTCATGGTCGTCGTCGGGCAGGTGCGGGCCGAGTATAGGCAATGGCCTGACGCCGCCGCTGAGGCTTTCCCCCCAGCGCCAGGCAGGCATCGATGCCGGTACCATCGCCGGCATCATGAGGAGCCTTACTTGATGAAAACCGTCCTTGCCGGCCTGGGTCTCGCCCTGGCCGCACTGCCCGCCATGTCCGCCCAGACCGCCAAGCCCTTCACCGTCCAGGAACTCGTCCGCCTCGAGCGCATCTCCGACCCGCGCCTGTCACCGGACGGCAGCCGCCTCGCCTACACCCTGCGCTCGACCGACTACGAGGCCAACAAGGGCGTGAAGCAGATCTGGGCCCTGGACCTGCCCGCCGGCACGCCGCGCGCCCTCACCTCCGGCAGCGGCAACAGCGAGTCGCCGCGCTGGTCGGCGGATGGCCAGCACCTGTACTTCCTGTCGACGCGCTCGGGCAGCGCCCAGGTCTGGCGCCTGGCCCTGGCCGGTGGCGAGGCGCAGCCCGTCACCCAGCTGCCCCTGGATGTCGGCAGCTTTGCGCTCTCGCCGACCGGCGATCGCCTCGCAGTCTCGATGGAAGTCTTCCCCGACTGCGAGTCGCTCGACTGCAGCCGGAAGAAGCTCGACGAACTCGGCGCCCGCAAGAACAGCGGCACCGTCCATGAGCGCCTGTTCATGCGCCACTGGGACACCTGGAAGAACGGCACGCGCTCGCAGCTGTTCAGCCTGGCGCTGGACCGGGAGGGCAAGGCCGGCACAGCCGTGCTCCTGAGCAAGGGCATCGACGGCGACGTCCCCTCCAAGCCCTTCGGCGACGACAGCGAGTTCACGTTCTCGCCCGACGGCAAGACCGTGGTGTTCGCTGCCCGCATCGCCGGCAAGACCGAGGCCTGGAGCACCAACCTCGACCTTTGGCAGGTGCCGGCCGACGGCTCGGGCAAGCCGCTGAACCTCACCGCCCCCAATGCGGCGGTCGACACGCAGCCGCTGTTCTCGCCTGACGGCCGCACGCTCGCCTGGCGCGCGATGAAGCGTCCGGGCTTCGAGGCGGATCGCTACGCGATCCAGCTGCGTGACCTGGCCACCGGCGCCACGCGCGAGCTGGCCGCCGACTGGGACCGCTCCGCGTCCAGCATCGCCTGGGCGGCCGACGGCAAGACGATCTACGCCGACGCCGACGACCTGGGGCAGCACCGCCTGTTCGCGATCGATGTCGCCAGCGGCAGCGTCCGTGGTCTCACCGGCCCCGGCATGGTCAACGGCTACAGCATTGCCGGCAGCCGCATCGTCTACGCGCACAACCGTATCGATGCCCCGGACGACCTGTACCTCACCGACGCCACCGGCGCCGCGCCGAAGCGCCTGACTCAGCACAACGCCGAGCGCCTCGAGGACGTGCGCTTCGGCGCCTACGAGCAGTTCCAGTTCGCCGGCGCCGGCGGCGACACGGTCTACGGCTATGTGGTGAAGCCCTGGAACTACGTGAAGGGCCGCAAGTACCCGGTGGCCTTCATCATCCACGGCGGCCCGCAGGGCAGCATGGGCAACGACTGGCACTACCGCTGGAATCCGCAGACCTATGCCGGCCAGGGCTATGCCGTGGTCTTCATCGACTTCCACGGCTCCACCGGCTACGGCCAGAAGTTCACCGACTCGATCTCCGGCGACTGGGGCGGCAAGCCGCTCGAGGACCTGCAGAAGGGCTGGGCGCACGCGCTCAAGACCTATGACTTCCTCGATGGGACGCGCGCCGCGGCTCTGGGGGCCTCCTACGGTGGCTACATGATCAACTGGATCGCCGGCAACTGGCCGGATGCCTTCAAGGCCCTGGTCAACCACGACGGCATCTTCGACAACCGCAGCATGGCCTACACCACCGAGGAACTCTGGTTCGACGAGTGGGAGCACGGCGGCACCTACTACGACGTGCCGCAGAACTACGAGAAGCACAACCCGGTGAACCATGTCCTGAAGTGGAAGACGCCCATGCTGGTGATCCACGGCGAGAAGGACTACCGCGTCCCGCCCGAGCAGGGCATCGCCACCTTCACCGCCCTGCAGCGCCGGGGCATTCCCAGCCAGTTCCTGCTGTTCCCGGACGAGAACCACTGGGTGCTCAAGCCCCAGAACAGCGTGCAGTGGCACGAGACCGTCCAGGCCTGGCTGCAGCGCTGGCTGAAGAACTGATCCGCACCGGAGACCCTCGATGAAGAGCCTGATCCCGGCTTCCTGCCTTGGCCTCCTGGCCGCGCTGGCGGCCAGCGCCTGCGGCACCTCCCTGCCCCGCCCGGATGGCGCGCTGACCACCTTCACCGCACCGGTCGAGACCCCGGTGCCGGACGCAGCCCGCGCCTCGATCCGCAGCGAGGACCTGCTGCGCCACATCGAGGTGCTGGCCTCCGACCGCTTCGAAGGCCGCGCACCCGGCACCCGCGGCGAGGACCGCACGGTGGAGTACCTGGTCGAGCAGTTCAAGGCGATGGGCCTGCAGCCGGGCAATCCCGACGGCAGCTACGTTCAGGACGTGCCCCTGGTCGGCATCGACGGCACGCCGAGCCTGACCCTCTGGTCCGGCCGCAAGCAGATGCAGCTGCGCCACCGCCGCGATTTCGTCGCCACCACGGCGCGCTTCGTGCCGCGGGTGGACGTGAAGAAGTCGGAGCTGGTGTTCGTCGGCTACGGCGTGCAGGCGCCGGAGTATGGCTGGGACGACTACAAGGGCCTGGACGTGAAGGGCAAGACCCTCGTCATGCTCATCAACGACCCTGCGATCCCGGATCCCGACGACCCCACCCAGCTCGACGCCGGGATGTTCCGCGGCAAGGCCATGACCTACTACGGCCGCTGGACCTACAAGTACGAGATCGCCAGCAAGCTTGGCGCCGCGGCGGCCATCATCGTGCACGAGACGGCGCCCGCGTCCTACCCCTGGGACGTGGTGCAGAACAGCTGGACCGGCGAGCAGTTCGAGCTGGCCGCCGCCGACGGCAACATGAGCCGGGTGCCGGCCCAGGCCTGGATCACGCTCGAGCGCGCCAGGGAACTGTTCGCAGCCTCCGGCCAGGACTTCGAGGCCCTGAAGAAGGCGGCCCTGAGCCGCGACTTCCAGCCCGTGCCGCTGAAGGCCATCGCCTCCTTCAGCATCCGCAACAAGGTCCGCAAGGTGGCCTCGCGCAACGTCGTGGCCCGCCTGCCGGGACGCGACCGGCCGGACGAGACCGTCGTCTATTCGGCGCACTGGGATCACCTGGGCCGCGACCGTACGCTCAAGGGCGACCAGATCTTCAACGGCGCGGTCGACAACGCCTCGGGCACGGCGGGTCTGCTCGAGATCGCCGAGGCCTACACGAAGCTGCCGACGCCGCCGCAGCGCTCCGTGCTGTTCCTGGCGGTCACCGCCGAGGAGCAGGGCCTGCTGGGCTCGCGGCACTACGCCGCCAATCCGCTGTACCCGCTGCGCAAGACCGTGGCCATGATCAACATGGACGCGCTCAACCCCTGGGGCCCGACCGAGGATCTTCAGGTGATCGGCTACGGACAGAACGAGCTGGAGGACATCGCCGCCAGTGCCCTGCGCCATGTCGGCCGCCGCCTGGTGCCGGATGCCCATCCGGAGAAGGGGGGCTACTACCGCTCCGACCAGTTCGAGTTCGCCAAGCTGGGGGTGCCGGCGCTGTACGCCGACAACGGCTCGGAACTGGTCGGCAAGCCGGGCCAGGGCGAGGCCCTGTCCCGCGAGTACACGGCCCGCGATTACCACAAGCCCTCGGACGAGGTGAAGGCGAGCTGGGATCTCTCGGGCGCCGCCGGCGACATGCAGGTGCTGCTGGATGTCGGCTACCGCGTCGCCGACAGCGCGCGCTGGCCGGAATGGAAGCGCGACTCCGAGTTCCGCGCCATCCGCGAAGCGTCGCTGGCGGCGCCCTGAAGCGCCGCCAGAGGCAATCTCAGGCGGCGAGCGCCGCGCAGGCCTCGTCGAACTCGGCGCGGTAGCCCTCGACCTCGAGCACGTCGCGCTCGGGGTTGAGGTCCAGCCGGGCGAACGCCGGCACGGAGGCCCGGTTCACCGCCGCCAGGCGCGCATCCTCGGCGCCGCTGCTCTGCAGGGCCGCCACGCACACCAGGTCGACAAAGTCGGCGGGGCCGTCGTGGCGGCGATCGAAGTCGTTCCACTGCGCCGGCACCTCGACCAGCTCCGGTGGGAAGTGCCAGGCCTGCAGGACCATGCGGCCGATGCGCGGCCCCAGGCTGTGCAGCGCCGCCTCGAGCGCCGGTCCCGGGGTCTCGTTCTGCTGGGCCGCGAGGCGCAACACCGGCAGCACGCCGATCTCGTGCACCAGGCCGGCCAGCATGGCCATCTCCGGATTGAGCAGGGTGCAATGCGCGGCCAGCAGCCGCGCCAGGGCGGCAACCGAGACACTGCGCCGCCAGCAATCCTGCAGCTTGCCGCGCAGGGCCGGCGAACCGCCCTGGAACATCTGCTCCACGACCAGGCCATTGACCAGCAGGCGGGTGTACTCGAGACCCAGGCGGGTCACCGCCTGCTGCACGTTGTCGACCCGGCGCCCGCCGCGGGCAGCGGCGCTGTTGGCGACGCGGACCAGGCGCACGGCCAGGGCCGGATCCTTGGAGATCTCCGCGGCCAGCCGGCCGATGGACACGTTGTCCGACGCCGCCAGGTCGCGCACGTGCAGGGCCACCTCGGGGAGCGTCGGCAGCACGAGACGGTCGTGGGCCAGGGCGTCGACGACGGTGCGGTAGAAGCGGTCTTCAATGGCCATGCGGGCTTCCCTGGAGCGTGGCCCGATCTTGCCGCAGCGGCCCGCCGGGCGTCTGCCGGCACGCGACGAACGCCGCCTCTGCCCGCCTGAACGGAGGCCGCCCATGAAAAAAGCCCGCCGGTGCAACCGGCGGGCTCCCGATTCGCGCCACAGGGCTCCTAGCGGCGGCGACGCAGTCCGGCCAGGCCCAGGAGCAGCAGCACCGACAGCAGCGGCAGGGCGCCGCCGAAGCGGCCGGCGTCGCGGGTGACCCCGCCCACCGTGCTGCCACCGCCGCCGCCAATGACCGGCGGCGCGATCACGCCGCCGTTCTTGCAGAAGTCGTTGCCGACGATCTTGTAGTCGACGTAGCCGGCCTCGTCCACGGTGATGTTGGACGACACCAGGCTGGGCCAGGAGTCGGCATACACCGCCTGCAGGACATCGGTATTGCGCAGGCCGATCGCCTCCTTGGGCAGGACCATGCGCACCTCGCCGTCGGCGAAGGCGCTGGCCGCGTCGAGGTCGCCCTCCTTCACGTAGGTGTTGTGCTCCCCGGTCTCGGGGCTCTGCTCGAGGCGTCCGTACTCGGCGCCGGCGCCCGACATCTCCAGCTGGTAGCGCTTGCCACCATTGGGCAGGTCGAAATACACGTGGTAGACCGCCTGGGTCAGGTCGGGCGGCAAGGGCACCGAGGTCTTGAGCGTGAACACGATCATGCCCGGCATGTCCTCGGGCTCGGCGATGTACACCTCCGCCAGGTCGCGGGTCGCCGGCTGGGCCTCGGGCTCGAGGGTGCGATCGACGGCCACCTTCAGGCCCGGGAGCGTGCAGGCATCGCCCGGAGTCGGCGCGTTCGTGCCCACGGCCAGTTCAAGGATATTGCCGGGCAGGCTCTCGCCGCGGGCGTTGGTCGCCGTCACGCGGTAGAAGTAGGTCTGGCCGGCCTGCACGGCCGTGTCGACATAGCCCTGCTTGAGGCCCACGACCGCGAGCGGCGCCAGGCTCGCGGCCGAGGTGCCCCGGTGCACCGTGTAGGCCGTGATCGGCGAGGCGCCGTTGTCCGGCTGCGGCCACTCGATATAGGCGAAGTTGGCGGTCCGATAGCCCTGCACGCGCGGCGCACCCGGGCGTGTCGGCTCCACCGGATCGAAGGCCGCGAGCAGGCGCCGGCCACCGGACTGGCGGGCGATGACCGCCTGGTCGGAGAAGGTGCCGGGCGAGCCCTGCGGGCAACCGCCGACGCAGCCATCCTCGTAGCTGATCAGCAGGCGGCCCTCGGGGTCGATCACCATGTCATAGAAGTCGAGCAGGTTGCGGCAGAAGCCGTCGCCGCAGATGCCGCCGCGCTGGATCGGGTCGCCCGGGGTCACGTTGGTGACGTGGTAGGTCTTGCCGCCGTCGTAGGTGGTGGCGACGTACAGGTGCCAGACCCCATTGAAGTTGGGCGCGGTGTCGACGCCCTCGCCGTTGAAGGTGGTGCCGAAGAAGGTCACCGCCGCACGGTCGCCGTCACCGGCCACCACGGCCGGGAACTGCGCCGCGGTGATGCCCGCGAGGCTGCCCAGGTCGACATCCTCGGTCCAGGTCAGGCCACGATCCTTGCTGACCGCCATGTGGATGCGGTTGTCGATCGCACTCACGTAGCTGAGATAGAGCGTGTTGTCGGCGGCCAGGCCGACCGAGGGGTCGGAACCGTGGCCGCCCGATCCCAGCGCCGCGCTGGTCACGGCCCGGACCGTCCAGGTCAGGCCGGCATCCTCGGAGACCACGACCGCCGGCTGGCTGTTGGCCGCATCGATCAGGCCGGAGGGGCAGCCCGACACCGGCACGTAGACCGTGCCGTCCGGCGCGATCTTCACGTGGCCGTGCAGACCTTGGCAGTCGGCCAGCGTGTAGATGGGCACGCCCGGCGCGAAGCTCACGCCGCCGTCGTCGGAACGGGAGCAGAACACCAGGGCGATGTCCTGCGAGCAGTAGTAGACGGCGTTGGGATAGAGCGGATGCGGGATCAGCGAATCGGCCGGGTACGGACCGACGCCCAGCGACTGGTGGTCGGCGCCCGAGCGGATGCCGCCACCACCCCCCGGGGTCCAGGTCTCGCCGTCATCGTCGGTGAACTCGGACAGGCTGTTGCCCTCGCCCACGATCAGCTGCTGGGCGAAGACACGGCCGGTGTCGCGGTCCGCGACCAGAATCGGATCGGAGGTGAACTTGCTGTTGAGGGTGCCGTTCTTCAGTTCCCAGGTCTGCTGCGCCGGCGAGGTGCTGTCATCCAGCTTCAGACGCATGGTCTCGAGGAAGCCGATGTAGAACAGGCTGCCGGTCTGCGTGTTGACGTCCATCGTCGCCTCGCCGCCGAACATGCCGAAACCCAGCTTGGCCGTGTCGGGTGCATAGGTCTGGAAGCGCGGCGGCAGGCCGCTGGCATTGCCGGTACCGGCCAGGGGGGCAGCGCCGGAGCTGGCGCTGCTGGCGGTCAGGGTCAGCTTGCCGCGGTAGGTCGTAGGCGCAGTCGCCGCGAAGGGGCAGACCAGGGCCTCGAAGGCACCCGCGCTCGGGTTGCTGGCGATTACGTTTTCCTCGGGGCTGCCCCCGTCGCTGGACGCAACCGTGGCGCCGTCCTTCAGCACCGTCAGCACCAGGTCGGAGCCGGCGGTATCCCATTCGATATGGAAGGCCGCGGACACGTTGACCGCGGCATATGCGCCCTCCGGAACCGCCAGGTTCACCGTGTGGCTGTCCTCCAGCTGCGGCAGGCCGCTGCAGGAGTTGGTGGCCGCGCCGCTGGCTCCGGGCGCGATGCTGCCCGTCCACTCGACCACGACGGTCTGGCCGGGCTGGGTGGGGATGGTGACCTCGTGGCTGGCGGGCTCGGAGGCGCGGGCCAGCAGACCCACGGTGGCGAGCGCAGCGGCGAGCAGCACCGGCCGGATGAAAGACGTCGACGGCATTTCCCTGTTCCTCCCGGCCCTGGCCGGGTCTTGTTGACCACGATCGAGGCCGATTCGTGTCGGCCTTCCCCAGCAATGAGTCTAGACGCGATCCCCGCAACCGCTAGCGGGGTAAACCCCCTACGGTCGCCGCAGCGGGCCGCGCTCCCACCAGGCCGGGCCGCCGCGATCCAGAGCAGCGGCGGCGTACCCGGCATAGCGACGGGCAAAGTCCGGCATCCCTTGGGCGCCATCGGCCGCGCGGATCTCGATGATCGCCCGGCCGATGCGGAAGCCCGCCATCTGGTCGCGCCAGATCCAGCCCTGGTCGCCGACCGCGAAGGGCTGCGTCATCGCCAGCGCCTCCGGCATGTGTCGGTTCGCCCAGTTCTCCTGGGCACGCGCTTCATCGACGAACAGGTCGATGCGGACCTTGTAGCGGCCCTTGCCCGGCGGCGCGAGCCGGTAGCGATAGCTCGCGCTGCCGGTCAGGCCGGCCTTGCGCAGCAGCTCGGCGGTCTCGGCCTGCTTGGGCAGGGCGGCCTCATCGCCGTCGACCACCTCGGCGCGGGTACTCAGGGCGGCAATCCCGGGGTGTGCCTCGGCCGGCATGCGCAGGTCGGTCACGGTGGCGGCGGGTCGCGAGCAGGCCGCCAGCAGGAGCACGGCGGCCAGCGCCGCCGGACCACGAAGCGTCCTCATGCCGCGAGTTTCGCCGGCTTGCGCGCCTCGTGCTCGCGATCCAGCAGGACGCGCCCGAAGCGTTCGCGACCGTAAGCCTCGGTATAGCCCTCGCCACTCCAGGCCAGGCGCCCACCGATCAGCACCTGGCGGACCACGCCATCCGGACGGTTCACCAGCTGGTGATGCTCGAAGGCCTCGCGGTAGACGTAGCGCACGCTGGCGTCCGGCTCGTAGCGCTGCAGCGCCTGCGGGTCGATCACGACCAGGTCCGCAGCAGCGCCCGGTCGCAGCAGGCCGCAGTCCAGACCGAAGAACTCGGCCGGCTCGCGGCTCAGGCGATGAACCGCCTGCCCGACCCGATCAAGTCCGTCTTCCTGGGCCAGCTTGAGGGTGCGCAGGTTGCCGTCGTAGAAGGCCATGTTGGTGAGGTGGGCACCGCTGTCGTTGAAGCCCGGCAGCAGCTTGGGGTGGAACAGCAGGGCCTTGGTCTTCTGCGGATCGCGGTTGGCCGTCACGGTCCACCAGCGCAGGCCGGTGTCGTAGCGACGCAGCAGGTACAGGAAGAAATCGGCATCGTCCGGCGATCTCGGGCAATCGGCGAAGGCCTCGCGCTCGGCCTCGCTGCGTGCGCCCTGCCCGTCCGCCTGCCAGCGCTGCAGGCGCGCGTAGATCGCCGCCAGGGTCTCGCCGCTCCACTCCGGCACCGGGCACTGCTCCACGGTCATGTCCACCAGCTCGCGCGTGAGCACGTTGTCGTCCAGGCGCAGGCGCCGCTTCAGACGTGCCAGGCCGAAGCCACGCTTGCCGTGGAACCACATGCGCCGGAACTCGGCGACCCAGGCCGGGTCGGCCATGATCGCCGCCCGGGCCGCGCGGTCGTCGAGGTCGCACTCGTTGAGGCGCCGCAGGCAGGGAATCTCCTCGGCGATCGGCGTGATCACGCCGTCGCTCCAGATCTTGAACGGCGCGGACAGGGCCTGGAAGCGGAAGTGTCCGCGCAGAAAGGACGAGTTCAGCAGGCGCGACAGCAGCAGGCCCATGCCGAGCAGCAGCCGGTTGGTGGCGATGTCGATGGCGGCGACCGCGGTCACCTTGAGCGTCTTGCCATGCAGGCGGCCCGAGGTGAGCAGGAAGTTCCGGAACACCGCGAGCTTGTCGTCCTTGGGCGGCGTGGCCTGCCAGACGCGCCCCCAGCGGCGCACGACACCGGTCAGGCGCTTGAGCTCACCGTAGGAGGCGAACTGGGTCGGGATCTGCTTCTGCGTATTGGGCGCGTTGGCGAGGTAGTGGAACGGCAGGGCATCGGTGGAGAAGCCGACGTAGCCCTCGCGCATGCCCTTCTCGACCAGGGCCTCCATGCGCGTCATCTCGGCGGCGGTGGGCTCGCGGGTGACCGACTCCTTCAGACCCATCACCTCGATGCGCAGCATCGAGTGCGGGATCATCGGCACCACGTTGGGCCCCAGCGGCAGCTTTGCGAAGTGCTCGAGGTAGGCCTTCGAATCGTTCCAGTCGACGCGATCCGCGACCTTGCGCAGCACGTGCTTGGGCACGTTCTCGACGCGGGCGAAGCAGTCGACGATGGGGTCGGCCCCATTGCGGCGCTGGGCGCCGTAGGCCAGGCCCAGGCTGCAGTTGGCGACGACCACCGTGGTCGTGCCGTGGCGTACGGCCTCCGGCAGCTGCGGCTCGATCTCCACCTCCAGGTCGAAGTGGGTATGGATGTCGAGCAGGCCCGGCATCAGCCACTGGCCCGTGGCGTCGATTACGGTCCGCGCCCGCGCCGGATCCAGGCCGGGCGCCATCGCGGCAATGCGTCCGCCGGCGATGGCCACGTCGAGCGCCTGCGGCGCGCCGCCACGCCCGTCGAACACCAGCGCGTTGCGGATCAGGCTGTCCCAGGGTGCCGCGCTGCCATCCATGACCGGTTCCTCGAAGGTATGCGGCCGATGGTACGGGCCGCCCCCGGCGGGCACGATGGGAAATTTGCCCCCGCCCACGGCGGAGGATTCCTCAGGCGCCGGCGCGCCAGCGCTAGGCCGCGACGACCAGCACCACGCCGGCCAGCGCCAGCAGGGTTCCGGCCCATTGCCGCAGGCCGACGCGCTCCCGCAGGAACAGCGCCGCCAACAGCAGGATGAAGACGGCCGCCAGCTCGTTGAGCACCGCGGCGATCGAGGCCTGGGTGTACTTGTAGCCGGCCAGCCACAGCATCATCGACAGGTAGGTGCCGATGAAGCCACCGACGAGGATCGCCGGCCAGTGCCGTACCCGGGCATAGGCCGCCCGCAGCTCGCCAAACTGGCGGCGCACGAGGGCAATGGCCAGCATGCCGCCGAGACCGCCGACGATGCGCAGGGTGACCACCCACAGGAAGTCGTAGCGCTCCAGCAGGGGCTTGGCGATCACCACCCCGATCGCCATCAGGAACACCGACAGCACGGCCCAGGCCACGCCGCGGCGCAGGCTGGCGGCATCGACGCGCTCCCGGGCCGGGCTCCAGGTCACGAGGAAGATGCCCCCGAGCACCACGGCGACGCCAGCGAACTGCAGCAACCGCAGGCGCTCGCCAAGGAAGGCCAGCGACAGCAGGATCACGAATGGCGAGTACAGGGTCTGCGCCGCGGCGATGCGGCTGGCGCCCAGGGTGTTGAGCGCCCGGAAGTACAGGGTGTCGCCCGCCGCAATGCCGAGGAAGCCGGACACCAGCACCCAGGTCAGCGCCGTGGCCGGAATCGCGGGCCCCTGCAGGCCCTGCGTCAGCAGGATCGTCAGCAGGAACAGGGGCAGCACGAAGGCATTCTTGATCAGGTTCAGCGCGAACGGCGCCAGGCTCTCGCCCGACTTCTTGAACAGGATCACCGCGGCGGCCCAGGCCAGGGCACAGCTCAGCGAGAACAGCTCGCCAAGGCCGATGGTCACGGCAGTCCCCCGCCCGGCGGCGGTTGATCGGGGCGCAAGGCGGGTTCAGTCGGCATGGGCCGCGCATCCTAGCATCGGCTTCCGGCCGCGCCGGCACCAAAAACCGTCGCGAATTGTCGGGTCGCCCACGATTGCCGTTGCCCACCTCCGACCCGCTCTGGTCTTCTGAAGACACCGCAGCGACGCGGACCAGACAGGGGGTGCGACATGAACACGATCCCAGCGATACCGGCACTGGAGGCCATGGCGGGACCCGCCGTGATTCCGGCCGGCTACGCCGCCTTCATCTGGGGCCCGATCCTGCTGCTGTGCCTGGTTTGCGGACTGGCCCTGCTGGCAAGCCTCCTGCAGGCGCGCCTGGGCAAGCAGCCGGCCCGGGCGACCGGCACCCGTCCCGTCGCAGCGCATCACGTGTCGACCCATCACATCGTGCGCGATGCCCGCAAGCCGCGACGCGCGAAGCTGCGTCGGCAGGCCATCGGGGCGGTGGGGGACTGGCAGCTCGACAGAACCGCGACGACCGTCCGGTCGCCGCGCTGAGCGTCGGCCTCAGCTGCGCGCCTTCTCGATCAGGCGCGTCGTGGAGTAGCCGTCGTGGAACTCGAGCACGGCGACCTGGCCGCCGGCTGCTGTCACCGCCTCGTAGCCGGCGATCTGCTCGACACGGTAGTCGCCGCCCTTGACCAGCAGGTCTGGCAGGACGCGGCCAATCAGGCGGGCCGGCGTGTCCTCGGCGAACGGCGTCACCCAGTCGACGCACTGCAGGGCCGCCAGCATCGTCATGCGGTCATTGCAGGCATTGAGCGGGCGCGTGGGACCCTTGAGGCGCTTCACCGAAGCATCGTCGTTGACGGCGACGATCAGCAGGTCGCCCTGCGCGCGCGCCGCCTCGAGATAGCGCACATGGCCGACATGCAGGATGTCGAACACGCCGTTGGTCATGACGATGCGCTGGCCACGCGCCCGGGCCTGGGCCACGCGGACCAGCAGGGTCTCCTCGTCGAGCACGCCGCCATGACGCGCGTCGCCGGACAGTTCCCGCTCCAGTTCCGCCCGGCTCACCGTGGCGGTACCCAGCTTGGTGACGACGATGCCGGCCGCAAGATTGGCGATGCGGCAGGCGCGCGCCAGGGGGGCACCGGCCGCCAGGGCCGCGGCCAGGCTGGCGATGACGGTGTCGCCGGCGCCCGTGACATCGAAGACCTCGCGCGCGGCCGTGGGCAGGTGCAGCGGCGGCTGGCCGGGCTGGATCAGGCTCATGCCGCGCTCGCTGCGCGTCACCAGCAGGGCGTCCAGCTGCAGCGCCGCCCGCAGCGTCTCGGCCTTGGCGACGAGCTCGTCCTCGTCGCGGCAGGGGCCGACCACGGCCTCGAACTCGGACAGGTTGGGCGTGAGCAGGGTGGCGCCGCGATACGGCGCCCAGTCCGTACCCTTGGGATCGATCAGCACGGCGCAGCCGGCGGCACGCGCCTGCTGTACCAGGGTGGCGGCATCAGCGAGCGTGCCCTTGCCGTAGTCCGACAGGACCACCACGCGCGCTTGCGGCAGGGCCGCGGCGTAGCGCTGCAGGAGTTCGCCGCGATCAAAGGCGCCCGCGGCGGCCAGCGCCTCCTCGAAGTCGACGCGGATCAGCTGCTGGTTGCGCGAGAGCACGCGCAGCTTGGTGATCGTTGGCTGCTCGGGCGCCTCCACGAACTGCGGCACGACGCCGCGCTGGTCGAGGGCTGCGGCGAGCTTCTGCGCGGCCTCGTCGCGGCCGACCACGCCCAGCAGCTGCACGCGGCCGCCCAGGCTGGCGATGTTGAGCGCGACGTTGGCCGCCCCGCCCGGCCGCGATTCGTCCTTGCGGATGCGCACCACCGGCACTGGCGCCTCGGGCGAGATGCGCGAGGTAGGGCCGGTCCAGTAGCGGTCGAGCATCACGTCCCCGACGACCAGGACCGAGGCCTTGGCGAACTCCGGCAGGGACAGGCTCATCGGCGGATCGGGCCGTTCAGGCGTTCAGACGTGGGCCAGCCACTCGGGATAGGTCCCGGAGCGACCCTGGACCAGGTCGAGATAGGCCTTCTGCAGGCGGGCCGTGATCGGGCCGCGCGAGCCGGCGCCGACCGGGCGGTTGTCCACCTCGCGGATCGGGGTGACTTCCGCCGCGGTGCCGGTGAAGAAGGCCTCGTCGCAGACGTACAGCTCGTCGCGGGTGATGCGGCGCTCGACCACCTTGTAGCCGAAATCCTGCGCCAGCTGCATCACGGTACGGCGGGTGATGCCGTCCAGGGCGCTGGTGACGTCCGGCGTGCTGATCACGCCGTTGGTGATGACGAAGATGTTCTCGGCGCTGCCCTCGGCGACATAGCCCTCGGGGTCGAGCATCAGGGCCTCGTCGTAGCCGTCGCGCAGCACTTCGTTGAGCGCCATCGACGAGTTCAGGTAGTTGGCATTGGCCTTGGCGCGGCACAGCGAGGCATTGACGTAGTGGCGCTGGAAGGAGCTGGTCTTGATGCGGATGCCGCGCTCCATGTTGTCGGCGCCGAGGTAGGCACCCCAGGTCCAGGCGGCGACGATCACGTGCGTCTGCAGGCCGGTGGCGCGCAGGCCCATGCCTTCCGAACCGTAGAACACCATCGGACGCAGGTAGGCGGATTCGAGCTTGTTGGCGCGGATCACTTCCTTCTGCGCCTCGTTCAGCTGCTCGGCGGTGTACGGCATCTTCATGCCAAGGATCTTGGCCGAGCCCATCAGGCGCTTGGTGTGCTCCTCCAGGCGGAAGATCGCCGTGCCCTGGGGGGTCTGGTAGGCACGCACACCCTCGAAGCAGCCAACCCCGTAGTGCAGGGTGTAGGTGAGCACGTGGGTCGTGCACTCGCGCCAGGGCTTGAGGGCGCCGTCATACCAGATATAGCCGTCGCGGTCGGCAAAGGAGCTCATCGTCGGTCCTGCAGGTGGGGTACGGGGTCCCGCGCCGGGGCCGGGGCCGCGGGGCGAGGCCGGCATTATAGGTAAAGCCGGACACGGCCGCGGTTATCATGCTCGCCTCGATGCACACGATCTGCCCCCGTGCTTCCATCTGATCTGGCCACCGCCGACACCCCGCGCATCCTGATCGTCCGCGTATCGGCCTTGGGCGACATGGTCTTCGCCACGTCCCTGCTGGACGGCCTGCGTGCCCGCTGGCCGCGGGCGCATATCGCCTGGCTGGCCCAGTCCGGCTTCGCCGGCATTCTCGAGGGCGATCCGCGCCTGGACGAGATCATCCCCGTGGCCAAGGACGCCCTGCGCTCGGCCGGCGGCCTGGCCCGCCTGCGGCGTGAACTGCGCGCCCGCCGCTTTGACCTCGTGCTGGACGCCCAGGGCCTGCTCAAGTCGCGCCTGCTGGCGCGCCTGGCCGGCGGACACCGCATCGGCTTCGACTCGAAGGAACCCGGCCGCATCCTGATGCACCACCTGCTGCCCAAGGGCGGCGAGGTACAGGACATCAGCTCCGAATATCGCTACTTCGCCGAGCAGCTGACCGGTCGCCCGGCCACTGCCCCGCGACTGCCGGTATCCGAGGCGGCCGCTGCAGGCGCCCACGAGCGCCTGGCGGCGCTGGGCCTGACGCCCGGTTTTGTGGCCCTCTGCCCCTTCACCACGCGGCCGCAGAAGCACTGGTTCGAGCATTACTGGCCGGAACTGGCAGCGCGTCTCGCCGCCGCCGGCCGCGGTCCCGCAGTGATCTTCGGCGGGCCCGCCGATCGTGAGGCGGCCGCCCGCATCGCGGCGGCGAGTACCGTGCCGGTCGTGAACCTCGCCGGCCAGACCCGCCTGCCGGAGCTGCCGGCCCTGCTGGCGCAGGCGGGCGTCGTCGTCGGCGTCGACACCGGCCTGACGCACATCGGCATCGCGGTGCGCCGCCCGGTCGTCGCCCTGTTCGGTTCGACCTGCCCCTACACCCGTGGCGCGGAGTCGCCGCTGACGGTTCTCTACGACGCCCTGCCCTGCGCCCCCTGCAAGCGCCGGCCCACCTGCGGCGGCGCCTGGACCTGCATGCGCCAGCTGACGCCGGACCGCGCCGCCACCGCGGCCCTCGCCCTGCTGGAGCGCGCATGAACACCCCGAAGAAGCTGGTCCATGTCGAGACCGGCCTGCATCTCTACGGCGGCGCCCAGCAGGTGGCCTACCTGCTCGGGGGCCTTGCGGCGCGCGGCATCGAGAACGTACT
>DASUDL010000024.1:0-4030 GCA_036275615.1 Solimonas sp. | reverse complement strand
GAGGAGCTGCTGCTCGAGGACCTGGCCAAGCAGGCCGAGGCCGAGAAGGCCGCCGCCGCGAAGGGGAACTGACATGGGCCAGTTCATCACACAGAACTTCGTCCCGCTGCTGTTCGTCGGGCTGCTGTTCTTCCTGCTCACCGGCATCCCGGTGGCGTTCGGCCTCGCGGCCACCGGGCTCTTGTTCGGCTTCATCGGCATGGAGATCGGCCTGTTTCCGCAGACCCTCTTCAACGCCCTGCCGCTGCGCGTGTTCGGCATCATGCAGAACGACACGCTGCTCGCGATCCCGTTCTTCACCTTCATGGGCATCATCCTCGAGCGATCCGGCATGGCGGAGGACCTGCTCGAGACCGTGGGGCAGGTGTTCGGGCCGCTGCGCGGCGGCATCGCGATCGCGGTGATCCTGGTCGGCGCGCTGCTCGCCGCGACCACCGGCGTCGTGGCCGCGGCGGTCATCTCGATGGGCCTGATCTCGCTGCCCATCATGCTGCGCTACGGCTACAACCGCACCATCGCCACCGGCACCATCACCGCCAGCGGCACGCTGGCGCAGGCCATCCCGCCCAGCCTGGTGCTGATCGTGCTGGCCGACCAGCTCGGCCGCTCGGTGGGCGACATGTACGCCGGCGCCCTGGTGCCGGGCCTGATGCTCGTCGGCCTGTACCTGCTGTTCGTCGCCGCGGTGGCGATCGTGCGCCCGAGCTGGACGCCGGCGCTGCCGCTCGAGGCGCGCATCTATCGCGAGAGCAACGGCGCCAGCGGGCACAAGTCGCTGCTGGTGCTGCTGGCCATCTGCGGCGCGGCCGGCTTCGCGTGGAGCCAGGTGCATGGGCAGATCATCAACCCGATGATCGGCCGCGACCGGCCGGCGCCGGGTGACGAGGTCTTCATCATGTCGATGACGGTGGCCTCGTTCCTGGCGCTCGCGCTGGCCATCGTGAACCGCGTCGCCCGCATGGGCCTGCTGTCCAAGCTGGCCGAGCAGGTGACCTTCGTCCTCATCCCGCCGCTGGTGCTGATCTTCCTGGTGCTCGGCACCATCTTCCTCGGCGTGGCCACGCCCACCGAGGGCGGCGCGATGGGCGCGGTCGGCGCGCTGATCATGGCCTTCGGCCGCCAGCGCCTGAACATGAAGCTGATGCGCCAGGCGCTCGACAGCACGGCGCGGCTGGCCACTTTCGTCCTGTTCATCCTGATCGGCTCCACGGTCTTCAGCTTCACCTTCAATGCCGCCGACGGCCATGTCTGGGTCGAGCACCTGTTCGCCAACATGCCCGGCGGCGCGCTGGGTTTCCTGATCGTCGTCAACATCCTGGTGTTCATCCTCGGCTGCTTCATCGACTTCTTCGAGATCGCATTCATCGTCATCCCGATGCTCGCGCCGGTGGCCGAGAAGCTGCTGCCCGCGTTGCTGCCCGGCGTGCCGGTGGACGCGGTGATGATCTGGTTCGGCGTCATCATCGCGATGAACCTGCAGACCTCGTTCCTGACGCCTCCGTTCGGCTTCGCGCTGTTCTACCTGCGCAGCGTCGCGGCCAAGAGCGACTACAAGGACCGCATCACCGGCGCCAACATCCCGGCGGTGACCACGCCGCAGATCTACAAGGGCTCGATCGCGTTCATCGTGCTGCAGCTCATCATGGTCGCGGTGGTGATCGCGTATCCGCAGCTGGTGACCTCGGGAATCGACGAGGGTGTCAAGATCGACGCCGACAAGGCGTTGCAGGAGATGACGATGCCCGAGCGGCCGGCGCTCGAGATGCCGACCACCCCTTCGGCCGCGGGCGCCTCCGATCCGCTCGCGCCGCCGCCCAAGTCCGACGCCGACGACAAGATGAAGGGGCTGATGGACGCGATCAAGGACGACGCCGCTGCCGGCAAGAAGCCTTGACACGCGGCGCGCTGGGCGACTCGCGGTCACGCGGAGTCGGCGCTTATCAGGATAGGGGCCGATCATCGCTGATCGGGCCCCTCCCACACCACCCGGCGTGCGGGTCCGCACCGGGCGGTTCGAGAAGTTGAGGTCAGGAGAATCTCGGGACTCCCAGGCGATCGAAGTAGGCGATGGGCATGACCCTGTTCAGCCCCATGCGGCTATTGCGCCACCAGCGCCTGGCATTGCTCGCAATGCGAGCGGCCAAGTCCGGGCTCGCGCCCAGCTTGCGCAGCTCGCGGAACATCGTCGTCCCGCGCCGCCACTGCTTGAGCTGCACCGCGCGCAGTCGGTGCCGCAGCCATTCGTCCAGCTCGCGCATGACCTTCGGTGTCTGCGCCAGCCGGAAGTACGCCCTCCAGCCCGGCACGTAAGCCCTCAAGTCCTCCGCGATCTGCTCCAGACTACGACCCCGCGTGCGGCGTGTCAGCTGCCGCAGTCGGTCACGCAGCTTGTCCAGCGCCCGCGCGGCCACGGCCCGTTTCGGCCCATCCGTCGATGCCCAGAAGCAGTAGCCCAGGAACTTGCGTCCCCAGGCGGGCGCCACCGCCGTCTTGGACTCGTTGACCTTGAGCGCCAGCTTCGCGTAGCAGCCGCGCAGCGCTTGCAGCACCCGCTCACCTGCCCGGCGGCTCCTGACGTAGACGTTGCAGTCGTCGGCGTAGCGCACGAACCGGTGGCCCCTGCGCTCCAGCTCCCGATCCACTTCGTCCAGCAGCACGTTGGCCAGCAGCGGGCTCAACGGCCCGCCTTGCGGCGTGCCCTCGTGTCGCTCGATGCTCACCCCGTGCGCCAGGATGCCCGCTTGCAGGTAGCGGCGGATCAGCCGCAGCACCCGCCTGTCCGCGATCCGCTTGGCCAGCCGGTCCATCAGGATGTCATGGTTGACGCGGTCGAAGAACTTCTCCAGATCCACGTCCACCACGGTCCTGTAGCCGGCCTGCACGTACTGCTGCGCTTCCAACACCGCGCCGTGCGCGCTGCGCCCCGGCCTAAAGCCGTGGCTGTGCTCGCTGAACGTCGGGTCGATGAGCGGTTGCAGCACTTGCAGTAGCGCCTGTTGGATCAACCGATCCACTACGGTCGGTATCCCCAGCTCGCGCACCCCGCCTCCCGGCTTGGGGATGCCCACGCGTCGCACCGGATCGGGCCGGTAGCTGCCGTCGAGCAATCGACACCGGATGTCGGGCCACGCCTGCTTGAGATAGTCGGCCGTGTCGCGCACCGTGCGTCCGTCGACGCCCGCGCTTCCCTTGTTGGCCTTCACGCGCTTCCACGCGCTGGCCATGTTCTCTCTGGCCAGCGCCTGCCCCAGCAGGTCGCCGACCCCCCAGTCCGTTTGCGCATGCCGCGCCAGTTCGGCTTCATCGCTCACGGCTCCTGGCTCGGCTTCACCGTGCCCCATCCCCGTGCGCCCCGGTCGCCCGGGCTTCTGATGCCCAGCCTCGCCGAGCGGCATGTCTCGTGACTGTCCTTCTCGTTCGGCCCTTCGCCGGGCGGCCCCAGCTACTACGACCTCTGCTGACTTCTCGCTCCGGCTCTTCACCGTCGCCCTTTCAGGCACAAGGCGAGATCTCCCCAGGTAAGAACGCGATCCTTCACCGCACAACCGCCGCATTTACGTCGCCTGGCCCTTGGCCACGAGAGCTTCGCAGTCATTCGCCTGCTCGCCCTGGCCGGCGCCGCCTCGCATGCGGTTCGTGTACCTCGGCTCACGGTTTACGCTCCACGCTTCCTCCCCACGCTCGGTCACCCTCACGCAGTTGCGCTTCGCTCGCCTCGCTGTGGCCAGCTCGGCCGGGGACTCGCACCCCGAAGATCGCGCCCATGCTGGGCGCACGAAAGCAAGGGCGCCCCACGGGGCGCCCTTGTCGTCTTCGGCTTGCGACGCCGACCGCGGCCTTCAGGCGCTGAAGAAACCGATCCCCACCCCGGTCAGCAGCGTCAGCCCGATCGCAACCAGCGTGAATCCGAGTGCCTTGGACGCCCGCGTCATCGGAGGCGATGGGGCATCGACCAGATACTCGTGCAGCTTGCCGCTCTGGACCAGTCGCTGGTACTCGAGCGCATGTTCGCGCCGCATGTGCTCGATGG
>DASUDL010000023.1:0-28895 GCA_036275615.1 Solimonas sp. | reverse complement strand
CTCCGGCCCCAGGCTGCGCAGGACAAAGACGCGCAGCCGCGACAGCAGGGCGGCATTGAGCTCGAAGGACGGATTCTCCGTGGTGGCGCCCACGAGGATGATCGTGCCGTTCTCCACGTGCGGCAGCAGGGCATCCTGCTGTCCCTTGTTGAAGCGGTGGATCTCATCGACGAACAACACCGTCCTGCGCGGCGAGAGCCCGGCGCCTTCCGCCTGGGCCGACGCCACCGCTTCCCGGATGTCCTTGACGCCGGCCAGCACCGCGGAAAGGGTCAAGAACTGTGCCGCGCTGTAGCGGGCGATCAGACGGGCCAGCGTGGTCTTGCCGACACCGGGCGGCCCCCAGAACACCATCGAGGGCACGTTGCCAGCCTCAAGCAGCAAGCGAAGCGGTGCCCCCGATCCGAGGAGATGGTCCTGCCCGGCCACCTCGTCGAGATGGCGCGGCCGCATGCGCTCGGCCAGCGGCGCACCGGCCCGCAACGGCCGGGTCTCCGCCGTCACGATCCCCCGTCCGCGATCACCTCGACCCCTGGCGGGGGCGAGAACCGGAATCGCGCCGCCTCCAGCTTCACGCCCGTCCGGACCTGGCTGAAGCGGATGTCGGTGGTGCCGCCCAGAGCGTCCTGCAGACGCATGCGCTGTGGCACACCGTCATCCAGCCAGAGCTCGATGGCCTGGAAGTCGCTGTCTCCGCTGCGCGGCGTCAACCGCACGATCTCGGACCGTCCATCGCGCCCCCCACTGACGATCCGGAAACTGTCCCCCAGCAGGCTGCGCTGCGCGAGCAGGGCCGCCGGCGTCCCGCGCAGCACATCTGCCGCCGGCCGCGAGGTTGCCTGTTGCAGGTCGGGTTCGTAGTTCCAGATCCGCTGCCCGTCGCAGACCATCAACTGCTCATACGGCGGGTCATAGCTCCAGCGGAACTGGCCGGGGCGGCTGAGCTGGAAACTGCCGCTGCGGCGCCCGAGTACGGCACCCTTCTCATCCGTCTGTGTCTGCTCGAAGCGGGCATCCAGGGTCCTGACCCCGTCGACAAAGCGCTGCAGCGCGGCGTCGGCGCTGGCCGCTGCCGACAGGGGCAGGACCGCCAGGATCATCAGCAGCAGAATCGGACGCAGGGTCATGAGGAAGGGCTCTCGAGCGTAGCCCCAAGTCTGGCGCCGGGCCATGAATCCGCTCTGAACCCAAGACCTGCCGATCATTCGCGCCCGCCCGGCGAGAGGATTTCACGATTGCCGCCGGGGCCGCTGGGACCGACCAGCCCGGCCGCCTCCATCTGCTCCACCATGCGGGCCGCGCGGTTGTAGCCGATCTTCAGGCGGCGCTGTACCCAGCTGACGCTGGCCTTGCGGGTTTCCAGCACCAGCGCCACGGCCTGGTCGTAGAGCGGATCAGCCTCGGCATCGTCACCGCCCGCCCCGCCCTCGCCGGGTGCCGCAGGCTCGTCGGCGCAGATGTCCTCGATGTAGCGCGGCTCGCCGACCTGCTTGAGATAGGCCACGACCTTGTGCACCTCGTGGTCGTCGACAAAGGCACCGTGCACACGGTCGAGGCGGCTGGCGCCGATCGGCCGGAACAGGCCGTCGCCGTGGCCCAGCAAGGTTTCCGCGCCCATCTCGTCGAGGATGGTGCGCGAATCGATGCGGGAAGCCACCTGGAAGGCCAAGCGTGACGGAATGTTGGCCTTGATCAGACCCGTGATCACGTCCACCGAGGGCCGCTGCGTCGCGACGATCAGGTGGATACCGGCAGCTCGCGCCTTCTGGGCCAGGCGCGCGATCAGCTCCTCCACCTTCTTGCCAACCACCATCATCATGTCGGCCAGCTCGTCGATGATCACGACGACATGGGGCATCTCCTCGAGCGCCTTGGCCTCGAAAGGCGGAAGCTCGGCGTCGAACAGTTCCGGGGCCTTGGCCAGGGGGTCGCGGATCGGCTCGCCGTGGTCGCGGGCCTCGCTGATCTTCTTGTTCAGGCCGGCCAGGTTGCGTACGCCCAGGGCAGACATCAGGCGGTACCGCCGCTCCATCTCGGCCACGCACCAGCGCAGGGCATTGGCCGCGTCCTTCATGTCCGTGACCACGGGCGTCAGCAGGTGCGGAATGCCCTCGTAGACCGACAGCTCCAGCATCTTCGGATCGATGAAGATGAAGCGCACCTGGTCGGCGGTGGCCTTGTACAGCATCGACAGGATCATGGCGTTGATCGCCACCGACTTGCCCGAGCCGGTCGTACCGGCGACCAGCAGGTGCGGCATCTTGGCCAGGTCCACGGCGACCGGATGGCCGGCAATGTCCTTGCCCAGGGCAATCGTCAGCGTCGAGTGCAGGTTGCGGTAGGCGGCCGAGTCGAGGATCTCGCGCAGCATCACCATCTCGCGGCGCTGGTTGGGGATCTCCAGACCGATGACCGACTTGCCCTCGATCACCTCGATCACGCGCACGCTCGACACCGACAGCGAGCGCGCCAGGTCTCGCGACAGGTTGGTGATCTGCGAGCCCTTCACGCCAGGCGCGGGCTGCAGCTCGAAGCGCGTGATCACGGGGCCGGGCGTGGCCGCGACAACCTGCGCGCGGATACCGAAGGACTCCAGATGGCGCTCCACCTCCCGCGAGAGGCGCTCGAGATCCTCGGGGCTGTACTGGCGGCCCGAGGCCTTGGGTGGATCGAGAATATCCAGCGGCGGCAGCGGATTGCCGTCAAAGGCAGGCACCAGGTTCTTGGCATCACCCTTGCGGACCGGCGCAGGCTTCTCCGGCGCCGGCGGCGCGAGCAGGGGCAACTGTTCCTCGGCGGTTCCCAGCAGGGAGGGCTGCTTGCGCTTGCGCTTGTCCTTGGCGGGCGCCACGGCCTCGACCACCGCACCGAGCAGGGGCAGCGCGGTTGCCGGCGCTGGCAGCGCCGGTTCGGGATCGAGCACCGGCTCGGCGCGTGCTGCATCGACCGCCGCTTCAGAACGCATGCCCGCCGCGACCGGGGCGCCGGGCGAGCGGCTGCCCCGCTCGATCAACTGCAGCACCCGCGTGCCGATGCGATCTACCAGCCACAGCCAGGAGAAGGTCAGCGCCAGCGGCGCGGCCACCACGGCGAGCACCAGCAGCGTGAGGCTGGCGCCGAAGCCATTGAGCACCGAGACCAGTACGCTGGCCAGGCCCTGGCCGACAATGCCACCGCCGCCCTGGGGCGCCCAGGCATGCGAGGCGCCCACATGCAGCGCGCAGAGGGCCGACAGGCTGGACAGCAGGACCAGCCAGGCAACGACCCGCACGCCCCGTGGCAACCCGGCGGATGGACCCGCGTCCCGGAAGATGCGGATGCCGATCAGCAGCACCGCCCAGGGCAATACGAAGGCGACGTAGCCGCAGAGCGACAGCAGCACGTCCGCGATCCAGGCGCCGACGGCGCCCGCGAGGTTGCGCACCGGCTCGCCGGTGCCTGAGGACGACCAGCCTGGGTCGTTGGGGTCGAAGCTGACCATGGTCGCCAGCAGGAACAGCGACAGGCCCAGGCAGGCCAGCATGGCGGCCTCGCGCGGCAGGCGCTCCAGCCAGCTGGGGCCCGCGGCGGCGTCGGTGGCGTGCGATTTGCTTCTGAACATGCAGGTGGACCGGGAAGCCGGACGGCTCGGCCGCAGAGTATAGCGAAGGGGTCCGCTCGTCCGGGGTCCGGTACCGTCGCGCCGGCATCGCTCAACCGGACTTGAAGTCGTACCGTATACCCCAATATGAGCACCAGGCCCGTCGCGAGACGGAAGTCGAGGATCCGATGAGCATTCAGGTACGTCATTTTGTCTTGACCCCCGAAGGCGGGGTGCGCGAGTTCTCGGCCGAGAAGGCCGCGCTGATCGCAGCCGGGTCCGCCCGGGTCCCGGAGTACGCCGGCTGCGACCTGCGCTACGTCCAGCTCACCGTCAATGACAGCAGCGAGAAGGGCGAGATCAAGATCCAGACGGCTGGCGCCCGCATCCACTTCGATGACAGCGGCCGGTTGACCGAAGCCGGGCCGCCGGACAGCGAGCGCCCGATCACCCACTTCGAGCACGATGCCGTGGTGCAGTGGGCCCTGCGCGAGGTGCCGGCGGTGGCGCCGACCTTCCACTGAGGCCCTGCGCTGGCGGCGGGCAGCGTATGCTGGGCGGGCACCAAGAGCCTGCCGCACCCATGGACAGTCCCGTCCGCCTGCATTGGCTGGATCCGCGTGATGCGGAGCAGCCCTTCCCGCCCGCGCATCTGGCGATGCGCGATCCCAACGGCTTGCTGGCGATCGGCGGTGATCTGTCGGCGGCGCGTCTGCTGCGCGCCTACCGACAAGGCATCTTCCCCTGGTACAACCCCGACGAACCCATCCTCTGGTGGTGTCCGGACCCCCGCGCCATCCTGGAGCCGTCCGCGCTCCACCTCTCGCGCAGCTTCGAACGCGCGATCCGCCGGGCGGACTACGCCGTCACCCTGGACACCCGCTTTGACGAGGTCCTGGACGCCTGCGCCGCCGAGCGGCCACGCAGCCGCGGGACCTGGCTGGGCGAGGACATGCGCCAGGCATACCGGGAGCTGCATCGCCAGGGTCATGCCCACAGCGTCGAGTTCTGGAAGGACGGGGAGTTGGGCGGCGGCCTGTATGGGGTCGCCATCGGCCACGCCTTTTTCGGCGAATCGATGTTCTCGCGGGTTACCGACGCCTCGAAGATCGCGCTCTACTGGCTGTGCCAGCAGCTGCAGGCCTGGGGCTTCCCGCTGGTGGACTGCCAGGTGAGCTCCCCCCACCTGAGCCGGCTCGGGGCGGTGGAGTTGCCGCGCGAGACCTTCCTGAAACGCCTGGCCCCCGCCGTCCAGACACCGCGGCCTGCAGGCCGCTGGGCGTTCAGCCTGCCCGTCCCGAGCCAGCGGGGGACGGTGGCATGACCGCCGCCCAACCGGTCCGGCTGTTCCTCAGCCCCGAGCATCCCTGCGGCTACCTGCCATTCCGCACCGCCCGCAGCGCCTTCGTCGACCCCGAGTTCACCCTCGCCCCCCCGCGCTACCAGCGGCTGCTGGAGCTTGGCTTCCGCCGCAGTGGCGAACACGCGTACCGGCCGCACTGCCGCGGCTGTGAACGCTGCCTGCCAGTGCGCGTCCCCACGGCCCGGTTCCAGCCCGACCGCAGCCAGCGCCGCTGCATACGGGACAATGCCGATCTCGAGCTGCGCCTGGAAACCCAGATACGAGACGAGCACTACGCCCTGTATCGACGGTACCTTGCCGCCCGCCACGCCGGCGGGGGCATGGATCCGGATGACCGGACCGCCTTCCACAATTTCCTGGAATGCGGCTGGAACGAGGTTCGCTACTGGAGTTTCCGCGAGCAGGGCCGGCTGCTGGCCGTGGCGGTGGTCGATCACCTGCCGCGGGCGCTGTCCGCGGTCTACACCTTCTTCGATCCCGCCGAGTCCCGACGCGGCCTGGGCACCCTGGCGGTCCTGCGCCAGATCGAGGAGGCGCGGCGTCAGGGCCTGCCCCACGTCTATCTCGGCTACTGGGTCGAGGGCAGCGCCAAGATGGACTACAAGCGCCGCTTCCAGCCACTGGAGATTCTTGAGGGCACGGACTGGGTCGAAATCGGGCCTGGTTGAAGCCGGCGGGTGCCTTCCCCATAATGCCGGCCTGTTTTTACGGCCCAGAGGCCCATGGCAAAAGAAGATCACATCGAGATGAACGGTGTCGTGACGGAAACGCTTCCGAACACGACCTTCCGCGTGAAGCTGGAGAACGGCCACGTGGTCATCGCTCACATCTCGGGCCGCATGCGCAAGCACTACATCCGCATCCTCACGGGTGACAAGGTGATGGTGCAGCTCACCCCCTACGACCTGACCAAGGGCCGCATCACCTTCCGCGACAAGTAACGGGCGCGGCGACGCCCAGGCCCCGCCAGGCGCGGGCGGTGTCAGCTGCAACAACGTCACTCATGAAAAAGCCCGCTGAATGCGGGCTTTTTTTGTTTCCGGGGCCGGGCTCAGACCGGCTCCAGCTGGGTCACCTTCTCGCGCCCCTCCAGTTCGAACTGGAGATGGCCCTCGGCATCGACGTGCACCCGGGCACGTCCACCGTTGGCCAGCTTGCCGAACAGCAGCTCCTCGGCCAGGGGACGCTTCAGGTTCTCTTGGATCACACGCACCATCGGGCGTGCGCCCATCTTCACGTCGTAGCCCCGCTCGGCGAGCCAGTCGCGGGCCGACTCGTCGACCTCGAGCTGCACGCCCTTGGCGCCGAGCTGCTCCTCGAGTTGCATCAGGAACTTCTCGACGACCCGCAGGATCTGCGCGCGACCCAGCGGCGCGAAGGCCACGATCGCGTCGAGGCGGTTGCGGAACTCCGGGGTGAACATCTTGCGGATCACCTCGAGGGCGTCCGGCTGGTGGTTCTGTTCGATCAGACCCATCGACCGGCGCGAGGATTCCTCCGCACCGGCGTTGGTCGTCATCACCAGGATGATGTTGCGGAAGTCGGCCTTGCGGCCGTTGTTGTCGGTCAGCGAGCCGTGATCCATGACCTGCAGCAGCAGGTTGAACACGTCCGGATGCGCCTTCTCGATCTCGTCGAGCAACACCACCGCATGCGGATGCTTGAGCGCAGCTTCGGTCAGCAGGCCACCCTGGTCGAAGCCGACATACCCTGGCGGGGCGCCGATCAGGCGCGACACCGTGTGCCGCTCCATGTACTCGGACATGTCGAAGCGGATCAGTTCGATGCCCAGCAGCTGGGCGAGCTGACGGGTGACCTCGGTCTTGCCTACGCCGGTGGGGCCGGCCAGCAGGAAGGAGCCGATCGGCTTCTCGGGGCTGCCGAGGCCGGAGCGTGCCAGCTTGATGCTGGAA
Source organism: Solimonas sp. (assembly GCA_036275615.1). Lineage (GTDB taxonomy): Bacteria > Pseudomonadota > Gammaproteobacteria > Nevskiales > Nevskiaceae > Solimonas. Next base: position 22,039 of record DASUDL010000023.1, on the reverse strand, counting down.
GTGAGCTGCTCGATCGCGGCATCCTGGCCAAAGATCACCAGCTTGAGGTCGCGTTCGAGGGTGGCGAGCTTGTCGCGATCATTGGCCGACACGCTCTTCGGGGGAATGCGGGCGATGCGGGCGACGGTTTCCTCGATGTCGCGGACCTGGACGGTCTTGCGGCGCTTGGACTCCGGCAGCAGGCGCAGGCGCGCCGCCGCCTCGTCGATGACGTCGATGGCCTTGTCGGGCAGGTGGCGGTCGGTGATGTGGCGGGTGGACAGTTCCACCGCCGAGCGCAGGGCGCCGCGGGTGAACTGCACCGCATGATGCTCCTCGAAGCGGGCGCGCAGACCCTCGAGGATCTTCACCGTGTCTTCGACGGTCGGCTCGCCGACGTCGATCTTCTGGAAGCGGCGGGCCAGTGCCCGGTCCTTCTCGAAGATCCCGCGGTACTCCTGATAGGTGGTCGAGCCGATGCAGCGGATGCCGCCCGAGGCCAGCAAGGGCTTGAGCAGGTTCGAGGCGTCCATCACGCCGCCGCTGGCGGCACCGGCACCGATGATCATGTGGATCTCGTCGATGAAGACGATCGATCCCGGACGCTTCTGCAAGTCGGTGATCACGCCCTTGAAGCGCTTCTCGAAGTCGCCGCGGTACTTGGTGCCGGCGATCAGCGAGCCGAGGTCGAGGCTGTAGACGACGGCGTTGCGCAGCAGGTCGGGCACCTTGCCCTCGACGATCAGCCAGGCCAGGCCCTCGGCGATCGCAGTCTTGCCCACGCCCGCCTCGCCGACCAGCAGCGGATTGTTCTTGCGACGGCGGCACAGCGTCTGCATCACGCGCTCGACCTCGAGATCGCGGCCGATCAGGGGATCGATCTGTCCCCGCGCGGCACGCTCGTTGAGGTTGGCTGCGAACTGCTCGAGCGGGCTCTGGTTAGGGGCGTTCTTGTCCCCACCCTCCTCCCGTTCCTCCTGCTCGGCCGGCTTTTCCGGCGCGGCATTGTTCTTGGCGATGCCGTGCGAGATGAAATTGACGATGTCCAGGCGTGTCACGCCCTGCTCGCCGAGCAGGTAGACCGCGTGCGTGTCCTTCTCCGAGAAGATGGCCACCAGCACATTCAGGGTGGTGACCTGCTTCTTGCCAGCCGCCTGCACGTGGTAGATCGCCCGCTGCAGGACGCGCTGGAAGGACAGGGTCGGCTGCACCTCGTGCTTCTCGACGTCGCGAATCGACTGCACGTTGGCGTGGATGTAGTCCTTGAGCGCCAGTTCCAGCTTCTCCGTGTCGGCGCCGCCCGAGCTCAGGGCCTCGGCCACGTGAGTGTCGGACAGCAGCGCCAGCAGCAGGTGCTCGACCGTCAGCAGTTCATGGCCCTCCATGCGGGCCGATACGAAGGCGGCGTCGAGGGCCTTCTGGAGTTCTTCGCTGAGCATCAGGCTTTCTCCATCACGGTCAGCAGGGGGTGCTGGTGCTTGCGCGCGTAGGCATTGGCCTGCGCGGTCTTGGTTTCGGCGATCTCGACCGGGAAAACCCCGGCGACACCCCGGCCATGCGTGTGCACCTGCATCATGATCTGTACGGCCTTTTCGCGGCTGTGGTGGAAAAACTGCTGCAAAACCTGGACCACGAATTCCATGGGGGTGTAATCGTCATTGATCATCACCACCTTGAACTGCGGCGGGGGCTGTAGCCGGGGTTTGGCCTCTTCGAGGGCCAGGCCCTGGCCGGAATCGCGTTTGACGTCTTCGCTCATGGTGTCAGTTTACCGCCGCCCTTCCTCACTGGGGGCGAATTACCGGCACGCAAGTCGGAGGGATGCCACCGTCGGGGGCTCCCGTCCGGGATAACCCTGAACACCGTCGCGCGCCCGTCCCACCCCTGCCCCCGTCGAACCGGACTGCCCTACGGCAGGAACACAGAAGCCGTTTACAATCAATAGCTTGCGACAGCCGGGCCGTGGCAGCCCCGCAACGGCCTACTTGTGCGTGAAGTTGTAGGCGCCATCCCAGTCCTTGCCGGGAGGGTTTTCGCGCCACTCCATGATCCGCTCGACGAACTTCAGATAGATCGGGTGCGAACGGGGGGATTGGCTCAGGCTGAAGAACTCGGCCTCGGCCTCGTCCCATTTCTGCGCCCGGTACAGCTTCATGGCCCCGCGGTGGCGGGCGAGATCCTGGCGCAGCCCGGGGTCCAGATCCTCCTTCGGTCCCATGGGCTCATAGATGGCCACGGGCTCGGCGCGTCCCTTGACGCGAACCAGGTCCACCTCGCGGAAGGCCCAGTCCGAGGGCAACTGGTTGCGGGTGTCCTCGCTGATCAGGATGGCGACCCCGTATTCCTTGGTCAGACCCTCGAGACGCGATCCGAGATTCACGGCATCGCCCATGACCGTGTAGGCCATGCGGAATTCGGAGCCCATGTTGCCGACGTTCATCTTGCCCGTGTTGATGCCGACGCCGATGTTGAGGCGCGGCCAGCCGCGCTGCTCGAAATCGGCGTCAAGCGCGCGGACCGCGGCCACCATGTCCAGCGCGGCGCTGACAGCATGCAGGGCACTGTCCTTGTCCGGCAGCGGCGCTCCCCAGAACGCCATGATGGCATCGCCGATGTACTTGTCGATGGTGCCGCGGTACTTGTGGATGACGCCCGTCTGCTTGGTGAGATAGGCGTTCATCATCGCCGCCAGTTCCTTGGCGTCCAGCTTCTCCGAGATGCTGGTGAAGTTGCGCACGTCGGAGAACAGCACGCTCATCTCCCGGCTCTCACCCTCCATCGAGATGGCCTCGGGATGCTCGGCCATCTCCTCGACCAGCTCCGGCGGGATGTACTGGCCAAACAGCTTCGAGATCGAGCGCTTGCCGCGCGACTCGATGAAGTAGCCGTAGATCAGGTGAGCCGTGAACAGGATCAGGGTGAAGGCGACCGGCACGCCCAGGGGCATGATGAAATCCGCGCCGGACCACAGGGCGAAGGCCAGCACCGTCACCATCACCATGGCCCCGATACTGACCGCCGCACTCAACACGGCCGAAAGCCTGGAGAAGGCCCAGGCCACTACCGCGGCGATCACCAACAGCATCACCACTTCGATGCCGCTGTAGTAGGGCGCCTTCTGGCGAATATGCCCGTCCAGGATGCCGGAGACGATATTGGCGTGGACCTCGACACCGGCGAAAACCTTGTTGACCGGCGTGCTGCGGAAATCCAGCAGGCCCGCCGCCGTTGTGCCCAGCAGCACCACCGCGCCCTTGAGTCGTTCGGGCTCCGGTACCGTGCCGCGGATCACGTCCGTGGCGGACACATACGCGAACGTGCGGTTGTCGCCGCGATACGGCACGTAGACCGCCACCTGCTCGTCCACCGGCGCAGCCAGCTCGCCGATCCGCACCCGCTCTAGGTGCAGCGAGGTGCGCACCTCGGGCGGGTCGAACTCCAGGGCGACCGGCGCCTCGCCGAGTGCCAGGCGCGCCAGCTGCAGGGCGAGTGAGGGATAGAGCGAGCCCTCGTACTGCTGCAGCAGGGGCACACGCCGGTAGATGCCGTCGGCATCCACTAGTGGGTTGTCGAAGAAGCCGCACCAGGGTCCGGCCTCGGCCAAGGCCGGGATGCTCGCGCCGTAACCGGCTGGCGTCAGGAAATCCACCGCATAGACCTTGCTGGCATTGCGGTCGTAGAGCGGCGCGCAGATGGCGCCCTGGGTGGCCGCCTCGCCCTTGGGCACACCCTGCTTGAAGAACACGCCCAGCACCACGTTGCGGCCGCGGATGGCCTCGGCGAACTGCCGGTCGTAGTCCAGCGAGGCGCGGATCGCCGCGTCGCGCTCGGCCACGCCCGGCAGGTCGGCCAGAGGGCCGTGAGACAGTTCGTCCCAGGCCCGGGCCGCGCGATCGTCGGGCTCGGCGAAGACGATGTCGAAGCCCAGCGCGCGAGCGCCATAGGTATCGAACAGCTGGGTGACCAGGCGCCCCATCTTGTCGCGACGCATCGGCCAGCCCTCGGCGGCCAGGGTGCGCTCGTCGAGATCGACGATCACTACGCGGGGATCCGCGGTATTGGGCAGGGTGAGCAGCACGCGGGCGTCGTAGGTGAAGGCTTCGACGACGTCCAGCAACCGCATCGGCAGGATGCGGGCGGAATGCAGCAGGAACAGGGCAAACACCACGGCACTGATGCCGATCCGGATCAGGCTGCGCGTGCTCATTGGCGATCTCCCCATGCTTGTCCAGCACCGTCAGGGCTTCCCCTCGCCCCCGGGGCAGGCTACTGAATGGCCCGTTCGCCAGCAAATGACTGCAAACACCCAGGACGGCCACAGGCCACACCGGGACGGTTATGATGCGGCCGCATGCCTACCGCCCTGAATTCGCAGCAGCTCCTGGCGCTTTACGAGCGCCATGGTCGCCTGCTGCCGCCGCTGGCCACCTTCCTGCTGCTGCTGCTGCTCGCCAACCTGGTCGCGCGACTGGTCTGGGCCCTGCTGCCCGAACCGGAGGGCGCGCGCTGGCAACCCGCCCCGGCGGCGACGGCCGCCCCCGTCCAGGCGCGGGGACCCGACCTGAATGCCATCCGCGCCGCCCAGCTCTTCGGCAGCTACCAGGCCAGCGTCGCCGGCAACCCGCGCGAAGCGCCGGAAACCCGCCTGTCGCTGACGCTCATGGGCATCCTGGCGGGCGACCAGAACGACTCCCGTGCCCTGATCGCCAGCAGCAATGGCGAGGAAAAGCCGTACGCGATTGGCGACGACGTGGTGCCCGGCGTGAGCCTGCAGGCCATCTTCCCGGACCGGGTCATCCTGTCCCGGAGCGGCCAGCTGGAAACCCTGCGCCTGGACAAGGACGCCCCCTCGCAGGGCGGCGGCCCGGTCGCGGAGGCCGGGCCTGCCCCGGATACCAGCGGCGCGGCACAGTCGCTGGCCAGCATCCGCGACCAGGTCCTGGCGGACCCGGCCCGGGCCTCCGAGTTCGTGCGCGTGCAGCCCTCCAACGTCAACGGCCAGCTGAAGGGCTACCGGGTGTACCCCGGCCGCGAGCGCGGTCCATTTGCCGACTCGGGCCTGCGCCCCGGCGATCTGGTCACCGCGGTCAATGGCATACAATTGGATGACAACCAGAAAGCCCTGCAGATGCTGACCGATCTGAGCAAGGCCAACGCCGTGAACCTGACCGTCGAACGCGGCGGCCAGACGCAGACCATCAATCTGACGCTCAACTGACCATGACGCTCCGCAAGTCCCTGGCCGTAGCGGCCCTGCTGGCCTGTCTGGTGCAGCCGGCCCATGCCGACATCACGCTCAACCTCAAGGACGCGGAGATCAGCACCCTGATCGCCACGGTCAGCGAAGTCACGGGCAAGAACTTCATCGTCGATGCCCGCGTCAAGGGCAAGGTCACGGTCATCTCGTCGTCGCCGATGAATGCGGCCGGGCTGTACGAGACCTTCCTGGCCGTGCTGCAGGTCAACGGCTTCGCGGCCGTGCCGGCCGGCGACACGATCAAGATCATCCCCGAGACCAACGCGCGCTGGGACGGCGGCGGCTATGTCGGCAGCAGCACCCGACTGCCGATGGACGAGGTGGTCACCCATGTCTTTGCCCTGCAGAACGTCAACGCCTCGCAGCTCGTACCGATCCTGCGGCCGATGGTGCCGCAGTGGGGTCACCTGGTGGCCTACCAGGGCAACAACAGCCTGATCATCTCGGACCGTGCCTCGAACGTCGTTCGCCTGGGCGAGCTGATCCGGCAAATGGACCAGGCGGGTGACCGCGAGATCGAGCAGATCAAGCTCGAGCACGCGGGCGCCAGCGAGGTGGTGCGCGTCCTGACCTCCCTCACCCAGCAGGACAAGCAGGCCGACCCGACCAGCAAGCCCGCCACGGTCATTGCCGACGAGCGCAGCAACAGCATCCTGATCGGCGGCGACAAGTCCGAGCGCCAGAAATTCAAGGCCATCGTCCGCCAGCTCGACGTGCCGCTGAAGGACGATGGCGCCACGCAGGTCGTCTACCTGCGCTATGCCAGTGCCGAGAACCTCGCGCCGATCCTCGAGGGCTATGCCCAGCAGGTGAAGCAGGCCGACAACAAGCAGGCCGGCGGCACCGCAGCACCCGCGGCCCAGGCCGGTGGCGGCGGCGAGATCCGCGTGCTCGCCGACAAGGACACCAACGCCCTGATCATCACCGCGCCGCCCAAGGCCATGCGCCAGATCCGCGACGTGGTGGCGCAGCTCGACATCCAGCGCGCCCAGGTGCTCGTGGAGGCCGTGATCGCCGAGATCAGCGACAGCAAGGCCAGCGAACTGGGCGTGGACTGGGCCGTGTTCAACGGCGACCGTATTGCGGCGGCGAGCCTGACCAATGCGGCCACGGTATCCGCGATCGGTAGCGTGCTGCAGACCGGCCAGCCGGAGGCGGCGCTGTCGGCACTAGGCCGCGGCATCAATCTCGTGGGCGGTGTCGACGGCGGCAGCAACGGCACCAGCCTCGGCGTCCTGCTGCGCGCCCTGAAGACCGACGGTGACAGCAACGTGCTGTCGACGCCGACCCTGGTGACCCTCGACAACGAGGAGGCCAAGTTCTCCGCTGGCCAGGAAGTGCCGTTCCAGACCGGCAGCTTCACCAATACCGGCACCGGCAACAACGGCGCGATCAATCCGTTTCAGACCATCGAACGCAAGGACGTGGGCCTGACCCTGTCCGTCACCCCGCAGATCAGCGGCGAGGGCGACCGTATCAAGCTCAAGCTGAATCTCGAGGTGTCGAACGTCGATAGCGGCAGCGCCGGCGCCGCCAACCTGGTCACCAACAAGCGCACCCTGAGCAACGTGGTGGGCGTCGAGAACGGCCAGATCCTGGTGATCGGCGGCCTGATCGACGACCAGGTGCAGGACTCGATGGGCGGCATCCCCTTCCTGAGCGACATCCCGCTGATCGGCAGCCTGTTCTCGTCGCGCAAGGTGATCAAGCTCAAGCGCAACCTCATGCTGTTCATCCGCCCCACCATCCTGCGCAAGCAGGCCGAGGGCGACTACTACACGCGAAAGAAGTATGAGGCCGTGCGCCAGGCGCAGATCGATGCCGGGCGCGGTGCGGTGCCGCTGATTGGCGGCAGGCATCCGGTGCTGCCGATGTTCGACACCTACCTGGCCCCGCCGCCTCCGCCGCCCGCCGCCGCGCCGACCATCATTCCGGCGCTGCCGACACCCGCCGCGGAACCCGCCGCCAACTGATCTCCATGGAATCCGGCCTGCGTCGTCCGCCGTTTGCCTTTGCCAAGCGGCACGGGCTGATCGTCTCGGAGGACCGGGGCGATCACGTGCTCGCGGTCGCCCGCCCCGGCGTGGCCATCGAGGCCGTGCAGGAAACCCGCCGCTTCGTCGGCCGCCCCCTGCGCCTGCAGAACGTCAGCCCGCAGGAGTTCGACGCCCTGCTCGCCCGTACCTACGAGGGCCAGACCGCCGCAACCGCCAGCCTCATGGACGGCCTCAACGACGAGGAGGCCGACCTCGACACGCTGGCGCAGGCACTGCAGGACAAGCAGGACCTGCTGGAATCCGACGACGACGCACCGGTCATCAAGTTCATCAATGGCCTGCTGGTGGAGGCGATCAAGGAAAACGCCTCGGATATCCATGTCGAGACCTTCGAGAGCCGCCTGACGGTCCGCTTCCGCGTCGACGGCGTGCTGCGCGAGGTCATGTCACCACCGCGCGCCCTGGCGCCGCGCCTGGTGTCGCGCATCAAGGTCATGGCCAAGCTGGACATCGCCGAGAAGCGCCTGCCGCAGGACGGCCGCATCTCGCGCGCCTTCGGCGGCCGCAAGGTGGATGTGCGCGTCTCCACGATCCCCACGGGTCAGAACAGCGAGCGCGTGGTGATGCGTATCCTCGACAAGCAGGCCGAGCGCCTCGACCTCGAGCAGCTCGGCATCGACGATGCGCAGACCGATATCCTCAAGCGCATCATCCACCGCCCTTACGGCATCCTGCTGGTCACTGGCCCGACCGGCTCGGGCAAGACCACGACGCTGTACTCGGCGCTGTCGGTGCTCAACGACCGCTCGCGCAACATCATGACGGTCGAGGATCCCATCGAGTACAACATCGACGGCATCGGCCAGACCCAGGTGAACACCAAGGTCGAGATGACCTTCGCCCGCGGCCTGCGCGCGATCCTGCGCCAGGATCCCGACGTGGTCATGGTTGGCGAAATCCGAGACCTTGAGACTGCGCAGATCGCGGTCCAGGCCTCGCAAACAGGTCATCTCGTACTGTCCACGCTGCACACCAACACCGCCGTGGGCGCCGTCACGCGCTTGCGCGACATGGGCGTGGAGCCCTACCAGCTTTCGTCCTCGCTCGTCGGCCTCATGGCGCAGCGTCTGGTGCGCCAGCTCTGCAAACATTGCAAGCAGCCCTACGAGGCCAGCCGGGTCGAGAAGGAGCAGCTGGCGCTGGACCCGGCCAGAGACCTCGTCCTGCACAAGCCGGTGGGTTGCCCGGCCTGCCGCCACACAGGCTTCCTGGGCCGCAGCGGCATTCACGAGATCATCGAGGTTGACCGCAAGCTGGAAGCCATGATCCACGACCAGGCTTCCGAGCAGTCCATGGAGACCTATGCCCGCACCCAGGGTCCCGGCATCCTGCAGAGCGGCCGCAACAAGGTCATTGCCGGCCATACGACCTTGCGCGAAGTGCTGCGCGTAACCATCGAGGACTGAATCTCCTCCGCCGCGCATGGCCGCCTACGAATACCGCGCGCTCGACCCGCAGGGACGACAGCTCAAGGGCCTGATCGAGGGCGACACGCCCCGTCACGCGCGCCAGTTGTTGCGCGAGCGCGGCCTGACACCCCTGGATGTCACCCAGGTTGCCGAGTCACGGGAGGGCAGCAGCCCCCTGTTCCAGCGCGGTGGCGGCATCAGCGGCACCGAGCTGTCGCTGTTCACGCGCCAGCTTGCGACGCTCGTGCGCTCCGGCCTGCCGCTGGACGAGGCACTCACGGCGGTATCGGAGCAGAGCGAGAGCAAGCGGGTGAAACGCATCGCCCTGGGTGTACGCGCAGGCGTGATCGAGGGCGGCTCACTGGCCCAGTCGCTGGCGCCCTTCCCCAAGGCCTTTCCGCCCCTGTTCCGCGCCACCATCGAGGCCGGGGAGCAGTCGGGAAAGCTCGATCACATCCTGGAGCGCCTGGCCGAGTACGTCGAGCGCCGCCAGGTGATCCAGCAGAAGGTGATGCTGGCTGCCTTCTATCCCGCCATCCTGACCTGCGTGGCGGTCGGCGTGGTCCTCCTGCTGCTGACCTATGTCGTGCCGCAGGTGGTCGAGGTCTTCGACAGCATCGATGCCGAGCTGCCGCCGCTGACCAAGGGGCTGATCGCCGTTTCCGGATTCCTGCGCGACTACGGCATCTTCCTGCTGATCCTGCTTGGTGCCGGCGCAGCAGTGTTCGTGCGCATGATGCGTACCGAGGCCTTCCGCCGCAGCGTGCATCGCCGCATCCTCGGCCTGCCGCTGGTCGGCCGCCTGACGCGCGGCGCCAACACCGGCCGCTTCACGCGCACCCTGGGCATCCTGTTCGGCTCCGGCGTACCCATCCTCGACGCCATGCGCATCGGGACCCAGGTGGTCAGTAACCTGCCGATGCGGGAGGCGATCGAGCAGGCGACAGTCAAGGTTCGCGAGGGGGCCTCGCTGAGCAAGTCCCTGGCGGCCAGCAAGCTGTTCCCACCGATCACCGTGCACCTGATCGCAAGCGGCGAGTCCTCCGGACGCCTCGACGACATGCTCGATCGCGCGGCGGAGAACCAGGAGCGCGAGGTCGAGACCCTGATCGCGGCGCTGATGGGCGTGTTCGAGCCGGTTCTGATCCTGGCCATGGGCGGCATCGTCCTGCTGATCGTGCTGGCGATCCTGCTGCCGATCTTCGACCTGAACCAGCTGGTCAAGTGACGAGCGGGCGTCCCGGTCTCGTGACCGCCGCAGACCGCGCGTGATCGAGGACCTCGTCCTCCTGCTGATCGGCTTCGCCGCGAGCTTCTTCTCGGCCCTGGCCGGCGGTGGCGCCGGCCTCCTGCAGTTCCCCGCCCTGATCCTGCTCGGCCTCGGCTTTGCCGGGGCGGTGGCCACGCACAAGGTGGCGGTGGTGGCGCTGGGTGTCGGTTCCACCTTGCGCCAGATCCGCGAGCCGGGCATCGAGTGGCGCTTTCTCGCCCTGTGCACCCTGCTCGGCCTGCCGGGTGTCGTGGTTGGCACGCGCCTGGCGCTGGACATTCCCGACCGGGCCGGTGAACTGGTGTTTGGGGCCCTCAACATCGCGCTCGGCCTGTATTCGATCTTTCGCCCGCAGCTCGGCATCGAGGACCGCTCGCGCCACCGCCAGGGCCCGGGCCTGTGGATCGGCAGTGGCCTGGTGTTCGTGGTGGGCTGGCTGACCGGCCTGGTGCCCTCCGGGCCCGGGGTGTTCTCGACCCTGCTGTTCCTGACCTGGTTCGGCCTCGATTACCGGCGTGCCGTGGCCTACACCATGCTGATGGTCGGCCTGTGCTGGAACCTCGCGGGGGCGGTCACCGCCGGCCTCTACGGCCCCGTGGCCTGGGACTGGATGCCGGCGCTGCTCGTGGGAGGGGTGGTTGGTGGCTACCTCGGCTCACACCTGGGGCTGCTCAAGGGCAACCGCTTCGTGAAGCGCGCCTACGAGACGCTGACCTTGCTGATGGGGGCGAGCCTGATCGCCCAGGGCCTGCTCAGGCCGGCGTAGGACCTTCGCCGGTCGCGACGGGCATGGCCGCCTGCAGCAGCCCGCTGATGCGCGCCGGCACCTCGTTCTCCACTTCCCGGAGCGCGACGCGGATCGCGTTGGCGAAGGCGAGCGCATCGGCACTGCCGTGCGACTTGATGACGATGCCAGTCAGGCCCACGAAACTCGCGCCGTTGTAGTTGCGCGGGTCCATGCGCCGGCCCAGCGCCTTGAGCGCCGGCATGGCGGCGATCGCGGCCATCTTGGTGAACACGGAGCGGGTGAACTCCTCCTGCATGAAGTGCTTCACCAGCTTGGCCACGCCCTCGCCAGTCTTGAGGGCAATGTTGCCGGCGAAGCCGTCGCAGACAACCACGTCGACGTCCCTCAGGAAGATGCCGTCGCCTTCCACGTAGCCGATGTAGTTCAGCGGCGAGGCCTGCAGCAGTTGCGCCGCCGCCTTGATCAGCTCGTTGCCCTTGATCTCTTCCTCGCCGATGTTGAGCAGGCCGACGCTGGGGCGGTCGATGCCGTAGATCGCCGTGACCAGGGCCGAGCCCATGACGGCGAATTGCAGGAGCTGCTCGGGCCCGGCCTCGGCGTTGGCGCCAAGGTCCAGCACGTGCACATGGCCATTGAGCGAGGGGATGGCCGAGATGATCGCCGGACGATCGATGCCCGGCAGGGTCTTGAGCACGAACTTGGCGGTGGCCATCAGCGCGCCGGTGTTGCCGGCGGAGACGGCGGCCTGGGCGCGCCCTTCCTTGACCAGGTTGATCGCCACCCGCATCGAGGAGTCTTTCTTGCCGCGCAGGGCCTTGGACGGAGATTCGTCCATGCCCACGATCTCGCTGGCATGCTGCAGGCCCAGGCGCGGATCGCCGGCGTGATGGCGCTCGCGCAGGGCAGCGGCCAGCTGCGGCTCGTCGCCCACCAGGATCAGCCGCAGCTCCGGATGCGCCTTCAACGCCGAAAGAGCAGCGTCCACGACCACCGGGTGGCCGTGATCGCCGCTCATCGCATCCAGCGCGAGGACAACGGGAGACGACATGGCGTCGCGCCCGTCGGTCCGGGTCTTACTCGGCGTCGGCCGCCGCGGCTTCAGCCGGCGCGGCGGTGTCGATCACCTTCTTGCCGCGATAGTAGCCATCGGCCGTCACGTGGTGACGGCGGTGCGTCTCGCCCGAGGTCGGGTCGGTCGACAGCGCCGGGGCCTTGGCCTTGCGCAGCCAGTGCGCGTGGCGGTGGCCGCGCTTGGCGCGCGATTTCTTTGAGTCCTGAACTGCCATTGCTCTGCTCCGTCGGACCTTGCGGCCCTTTTGATACGACTACTTCTTCAAACGCTCTTTCAAGGCCGCGAAAGGGTTTTCCCGGCGGACGGCTGCGACTTCCACCACAGGGGTCGGCGCAGCCTGAACGATATTTTCGCACGTTTCACAGCGCGGCAGCATCGGCAGGGCGAGCAACACCTCGTCCTCGACGATCTCCCGCAGCGGCAACTGGTCGTCCTGCACCCAATAGGGGTCGGCGTCCTGCATCAGCGCGCGCTCCTGGTCTTCGTTCTCGACCAGTCGCAGCGCCAAGTGCATCTCCAGCGGCCACTCGTACGGCTTGTCGCAGCGGCGGCACAGCAGCGGCAGACGACCGCCGATGGTGCCCGACAGCTGCGGATACCCCCCCAGGGAACGGGCCTGCAGGCGGACCTGCAGTACCGCGTCCGGCGAGGCCAGGGCCTCGCGCAAGCGCTCGAGCGAGCGCACCGGCAGGTCGCCCTCGTACCGCTCCTCCTGCGCTACCGCGCCAGAGGCTCGGACAACCTGTGGAATGCCCATCGCTTGCCCCGAACAAGGGGCGCGCATCATAGTGACGCCCCCCTCGAAAGTCAAAGAATTTCAATGATTAACTCGGGCCGTCCGCTGATCCTCGCCTCCGGCTCCCGCTACCGCCGGGACCTGCTGGCCCGGCTGCGGCTTCCGATCCACGCCGAGGCGCCGGACCTGGACGAGACCGCGGCGCCCGGCGAGTCGGCGCGGGCCCTGGTCCAGCGCCTGGCGCGCGCCAAGGCCATGGCCCTGCAGGACAAATTTCCCGGTCACTGGCTGCTGGGCTCGGACCAGGCTGCGGCCGCCGGCAACCGGATCCTCGGCAAGCCAGGCAGTCGCGAGGCCGCACTCGGTCAATTGGAGGCCTGTTCCGGGCGGACCGTGGAGTTCCTGACGGCCGTGGCCCTGGTCGCGGACGGCCAGGTCCATGAGGCCCTGGACTGCACGACCGTGCACTTCCGCACGCTGACCCGGGCCGAGATCGAGCGTTACATCGATGCGGAGCCGGCCCTGGACTGCGCCGGCAGTTTCAAGTGCGAGGGCCTGGGCATCAGCCTGTTCGAGCGCATTGACAGCCAGGATCCGACCGGCCTGATCGGCCTGCCGCTGACCGCGGTCTGCAGCCTGCTGCGCGCCGCTGGCGCCGCCCTGCCCTAGCCGCGCGCCTTCAGCCGCGCACCTGGCGCCACCAGGCCGGCAGCGCCCCCACCGTCTCGATCAGCGCGCAGGCGCCGGCCGCGAGCATGCGCTCCGGCGCGTGCACCCCACAGGTCACCCCAAGTGCCGGCATGCCGATCGCCTGCGCCATGGCCATGTCGTATTCGGTGTCGCCGATCATCAGCGCCTGCTCGGGCTGCAGGCCCTCCTCGGCCAGCAGCTCGCGCAGCATCAGCGGATCCGGCTTGGAAGCCGTCTCGTCGGCGCAACGGGAGTTGATCAGCAGGTTGCGCAGGTCGATGTGGTGCCGCAGCGAGCGGTCGAGCCCGCGCCGCGACTTGCCGGTGGCGATGGCAATGCGCAGGCCCTCGCCATGCAGCGACTGGATTGCCTCCAGGCTGCCGGCGAACAGCGGCGCCTCACCGGCGCCCTCAGCCAGCCAGTGCGAGCGGTAGTCGTCCAGCAACCGGCGCAGGTGCCCGACCTCGACGTCCGGATACAGGCGCTGCAGGCCTTCGTTCAGCCCCAGGCCGATCAGCTCGCGGATCGCCTCGTCCGGCCGCGGGGGCAGGTTCAGGCCGGTGATGGCGCGCTGCATGGCGCCGACGATCATCGCCGCCGAATCCGCCAGCGTGCCATCCCAGTCGAAGATCAGCAGCTCGACCTGCTTCATGCGTTCAGCGCCCGCGCGGCAGCTTCTCGAGCACGTCACGCAGCTCGTCGGGCATGGGCGCATTGAGCAGCAGCTTGGGGAAATCGGCCGTCGAGTGCAGTTCCAGGTAATGCGAGTGCAGGAACATGCGCTTCAGTCCCAGCTCGCGCAGCGGCTTGTTGTCGTCGCGCTCGCCGTACTTGTCGTCGCCCGCCACCGGGTGGCCAAGCGCCAGCGCATGCACGCGGATCTGGTGCGTGCGGCCGGAAAAGATCTGCACTTCGCAGAGCGTCGCGTCCCGGTAGCGGGCGCGCGGCGAGAAACGCGACTTCGAGGGCTTGCCCTCGTCCTCGTCAATCTGCACGCGACGCTCGCCACCCTCCAGGCGGCTGCGGACGAGGGCCGCATCCACGTCGCGGTCCTCGCCCTTCCACTTGCCGATCAGCAACGCAAAATAGCGCTTGTCGGCATCCCCGTACTTGAGCGCCCGCTGACCGCGCAGCAGGGCCGGACGGGTCTTGGCCAGCAGCAGCACGCCGCTGGTGTCGCGGTCGAGGCGATGCACCAGCTCGATGAAGGAGTACTTGTTCCAGGCGCGCACCGCCTCGATCACGCCGTAGGGCACGCCGCTGCCGGAGTGCGAGGCGAGGTTCGCCGGCTTGCTGATCGCGAGGTAATGCTCGTCCTCGTGGATGATCGCGGCGCGCAGGCGGTTGAGCAGGGCGTCGGGCGGGCGCACCGCCTCCCCCTTCTCGGCCAGCCGGACCGGGGGGATGCGGACCTCCTCCCCCTTCACCAGCTTGCGCTCGGGCTTGGCGCGGCCGCCGTTGACCCGCACCTGACCCGAGCGCAGCAGCCGGTAGACCGCCGACTTCGGAACGCCAGGTAGCTGTTTTAGCAGGAAATTATCGATCCGCTGACCGTCCTCGTTGGCGGTCACCGCGACTTTTTTCACCTGCTGCCGGGTTTGTGTCAAAATGTTGCTTCCGTTGATGCGAATGGAATTTCCGTTCCCGAATCAACGGTTAACGGAAAACTTCTGAAGGCGGTCGGGGTATGCGCATTGTAGCAGCCCACCTCCGCCCCCGAGTTTCGCGTCCGAGGCGCCCTGCGCCGCGGACTGAACAACAACCCGCGCTCACCGCGCCCCGGGCGACGTAGAACGACAAGCACATGCGCGCTGTCCTCCTGAACTCCCCCGCTCGCGCGACCGGCGCTGCACCGGAAGCACAACACCATGAAGCGTATCCTCATCAACGCCACACAGCGCGAAGAACTGCGCGTGGCGATCGTCGACGGACAGAAACTCCACGATCTTGACCTCGAGCTCGCCTCCCGCGAGCAGAAGAAAGGCAACATCTACAAGGGGCGCATCACCCGCGTCGAACCGTCCCTCGAAGCCTGCTTCATCGAATACGGCGGCGAGCGCCACGGCTTCCTGCCGGTCAAGGAAATCGCCAAGTCCTACTTCAAGTCCAGTTCCGGCAACCTCCGCGACCAGCTCGAGGAAGGCCAGGAAATCATCGTCCAGGTCGAGAAGGAAGAGCGTGGCAACAAGGGCGCAGCCCTCACCACCTTCATCTCGCTGGCCGGACGCTACCTCGTCCTGATGCCCAACAACCCGCGCGCCGGCGGCGTCTCCCGCCGCGCCGAGGGCGATGAGCGCGAGGAGGCCAAGGCCGCCCTCGACGCCCTGCAGCTGCCCGACGGCATGGGCGTGATCATCCGCTCCAACGGCGTCGGCCGCACGGTCGAGGAGATCCAGTGGGACGCCAACTACCTGGTCGACATCTGGAATGCGATCGACAAGGCCGGCGACGAGCGCAAGGCGCCATTCCTGATCTACCAGGAAAACAACATCATCCTGCGCGCCCTGCGCGATTACCTGCGCGCCGACATCGGCGAGGTGATCATCGACAACACCGAGATCTACGAGCAGGCCCGTGCCCACATGGAGCACGTGATGCCGCAGCACCTGCCGCGGCTCAAGCTCTACAAGGATGAGGTCCCGCTGTTCTCGCGCTTCCAGATCGAATCGCAGATCGAGCTGGCCCATGAGCGCACCGTGCGTCTGCCCTCGGGCGGCGCCATCGTCATCGACCATACCGAAGCCCTGACCTCGATCGACATCAACTCCGCCAAGGCCACTGGCGGCGGCAGCATCGAGGACACGGCGTTCAACACCAACCTCGAGGCGGCCGACGAGATCGCCCGCCAGCTGCGCCTGCGCGACGCCGGCGGCCTGATCGTGATCGACTTCATCGACATGAACTCGACCAAGAACCAGCGCGAGGTCGAGCGTCGCCTGGAGAAGGCCGTCGAGATCGACCGCGCCCGCATCCAGCTCGGCAAGCTCTCGCGCTTCGGCTTGCTGGAGCTTTCGCGCCAACGTCTGCGCCCCTCCCTGGGCGATCACACCCAGGTGGCCTGCCCGCGCTGCGATGGCCGCGGCCAGATCCGCAGCGTCGAGTCGCTGTCGCTGTCGATCCTGCGCCTGATCGAGGAAGAGGCGATGAAGGACCGGACGGGCCGTGTCATCGCCCAGGTGCCGGTCGACGTCGGCACCTTCCTGCTCAACGAGAAGCGTCTTGCGGTGCGGGAGATCGAGGCCCGCTGCCGCGTGCACATCGCCGTGGTTCCCAACCCGACGATGCACACGCCGCACTACGAGATCAAGCGCGTCCGCGCTGATCACCTGCAGCAGGACAACAACTCGGCGACCAGCTACACGCTGGCCCAGAACTTCGACGCCCAGGCGCACGAGGAACAGGCTGCCAAGCCGCCGCAGGCCCTGCGCCTGGCCGAGCCGGCCGTGAAGCAGATCCTGCCGTCCTCCCCCGCGCCGGTGGCGGTTGCCGCCCCGCAGCCGGTGGCCGTTGCCCCGGTGATGCAGCCGGTCGCGCCGGGTGAAAGCATCTGGGCCAAGCTGGCCCGCTGGCTGGGCTTCGGCCCCCGCCCGGCCGCACCGGCCCTGCCGCCTCCGCAACCGCGGCGCGAAGGACGCGAGGGCGGGCGTCGCGATGGGCGTCGAGATGGTCGCGATGGCGGGCGCCGTGACGAACGCCGCGATGGTCGCGGCCAGCAGCAGGGACAGCGCCAGCAGCAGAACCGCGACGGCCAGAACGGCAACCGCGGTGAGCGTGGCGAACGGGGCGGTCAGGATCGCTCGCAGCAGGGTCGCCAGCAGAATCAGGGGCAGAACCAGGGTCAGCGCCAGGAGCGCGGTCAGCAGCAGGGCCAGCGTGGCCAGCAGAATCAGACGCCGCGTCAGGACAACCGTGGCGAGCGCCCGCAAGCCGCGCAGGCGGCCCTGACGGCGGTCGCCGCTCCCGAGGATGTGCGTCCGGATACCGAACCGCGGCTCGAGTCTGCCGCACGGCCCGAGGGCGCGGGTCGCCCGGACGGCACCCGTCCCGAGGGCGAGGCCCGCGAGGGTGGCGGCCGCCGCCGTCGCCGTGGTGGTCGCAACCGTGGCGAGCGTCGCGAGCGCGAAGCCGGCGCCGCCGGTGTTGTCGCAGCCGCCCAGGGTGCAGATGACGCGGTGCTGGAGAGCCCCGTTGAAGGCGAGATGATGGCCGAGACCCCCGAGATGGTCCCGGCGGCCGAGGGAGCTGCGAGCCCGGTGACCGAGACCCTGCCGGCGGTGGAGCCGGTCGCCGAGATCGCTGCGGCTGTGCCGGAGCAGCAGGCCCTGCCGTTGCCCGAGGCCGCGCCCGTGGCTGTGGAGGTCACCGCCCCGACCCCGACCGAGGCTGCACCGGAAGCTGTGCCGGCGCCGGAGACGGCGGCGGTCGAGGCCGAGCCGCTACCGGCAGCGCAGTTCCGTACCAGCGCCCCCGCGTCGGACTACTTCAAGCTGTTCGAGCAGGCCACCGCGCAGACACCGCCGGCCGACAAGGACGAGCAGAAGCCGGTCTGACCCGGTTTCAGGCGACCAGAAGAAAGGGCGGCATCGGTAACGATGCCGCCCTTTTTCGTGGGCGCGGGTCGGAGCCGGAGGGCTCGCGTGCCGGTCTCGATCAGTCCGTCGCGAGGATGCGGGCGACCGCCTGCAGGTCTTCCTCAGTATCCACGCCGCGCGGTGGTGCCTGGTCGACGACCCCCATCTTGATCCGCAGGCCGTGCGTGAGGGCGCGCAGCTGCTCGAGCGCCTCGCAGTCCTCCAGCGGCGCCGACGACAGTCGGCTGAACTCGGCCAGCGCAGAGACCCGGTAGGCATACAGGCCGATGTGCCGGTAGGCCAGGCCATCCGGCAGGCGCGGCGCCTCGCGCGTGGCCCCCTCGCGACGCCAGGGGATCGGCGCACGCGAGAAATACAAGGCATAGCCGCGGCGGTCCATCACCAGCTTCACGACATTGGGATTGAGCCAGTCGGCCAGGTCGTGCAGGGGATGGCAAAGGCTGGCGAGGTCGGCTTCCGGATCCTCGGCCAGCAGGGTCGCAGCCTGGCGCACCAGCGCCGGTGGCATCAGCGGCTCGTCGCCCTGCAGGTTCACGACGATGCTGTCTGCGCTCCAGCCTCGCTGGCGGGCCACCTCGTTGGCGCGGTCGGTCCCGGAGTTGTGCTCGACCGCGGTCATGCAGACCGTGGCGCCGAAGGCGCGGCAGGCGGCCAGCACCTCCTCGGAGTCAGTGGCGATCACCACTTCTTCGGCACCCGCGCGCTGCGCTGCGTCCCAGACGTGGCGCACCACCGGCTTGCCCGCCACCTCCCGCAGCACCTTGCGCGGCAGTCGCGTGGAGCCCAGACGCGCGGGGATGACGATCTTGAACTTCACTGGCGCAGCTCCTCCTCGCTGAGGGTACGGGCTTCCTCCTCGAGCATCACCGGGATGCCGTCGCGGACCGGATAGGCCAGGCGCGAGGCACGGCACCAGAGTTCGTTGCGCTCCGGATGCCAGTCCAGCGGTGCCTGGGTCACGGGGCAGACGAGGATTTCGAGCAGTCGTTTATCCATCAGCGGCTCATCGGGGTGGGTGGCGCAGGGTCTGCAGGGATTGTCGCATGGCGGCCGTCGCGGCCGGATCGACGGACACCGTCGCCGGAACCTGCCAGGCCTGCGGCGGCGCGAAGGTCGCGCACTTCACGGCGTCCTTCTCGGTCATCAGCACGGGCAGCTCGTCGCCGAACTGCAGGTCGGCTGCAGCGAAGGCGTGGTGGTCGGCAAAGGGGTGCGGGATCACCTCCAGGCCAAGCGCAGCCAGGCTGTCGAAGAAACGCTGCGGATGACCAATGCCGGCCACGGCATGTACGGGCCGGCCCCGCCAGCGCTCCAGGGGCACAGGGGGACCGCCGATCGCCAGGGGCCAGGCCTCGCGCACCGCCAGCTGCATGTGCAGCTGCGGCACCTTCAGGCTGGCCGGCGGCTGCCAGTCGCCGCCATTGACGACGAGGAGATCCACCTCGCCCAGGCGGCTCACCGGCTCGCGCAGCGGGCCCGCGGGCAGCAGCGCGCCATTGCCCAGACCGCGCCGGCCATCGACGACACAGATCTCCAGATCCCGCGGCAGGCGGTAATGCTGCAGGCCATCATCGGCAACGAGGATGTCGACGCCCCCATCGGCCAGCAGCGCAGCGGCACCCCGTCGACGATCCGGATCCACCATGACCGGCACGCCGGCACGGCGCGCCAGCAAGAGCGGCTCGTCGCCGCAGACCGATGCCGCATCACTGGCGGACACCCGGTGCGGATAGCGCGGCGCCCGGCCGCCATAGCCGCGGCTGATCACGCCGGGGGACCAGCCTTCGGCCCGGAGCTGCTCGATCAGCCACAGCGTGAACGGCGTCTTGCCGGTGCCGCCGAGGCTGATGTTGCCGACCACGATGACCGGCACGCCGAGAGGAGCCGACCGGGCCGCCGGCGCCAGGCGCGCACGCCGCGCGGCGGCGATGCGCCCGAACAGCCGCGACAGCGGCAGCAGCCAGGCCGGCGGCGGTTCGGCGGAGTACCAGCGCCGCTCGAGCCAGGAGGACATCGCCCTAGTGTCCGCCCGCCTCGGGTGCGTCGAACTGCATGCGGTGCAGCGCGGCATACAGCCCGCCAGCCGCCAGCAGCTCGGCATGGGTGCCGGTCTCGGCGATCCGTCCATCCTGCATCACCACGATCAGGTCGGCGTCCTGGATGGTGGACAGGCGATGGGCGATCACCAGCGTGGTCCGCCCTTCGACCAGGGCCTCGAGCCCGGCCTGGATCGCCCGCTCCGACTCGGTGTCCAGGGCCGAGGTGGCCTCGTCGAGGATCAGGATCGGCGCATTCTTCAGCAGCGCCCGGGCGATGGCGAGGCGCTGGCGCTGGCCGCCGGAGAGGCTCGAGCCGTTCTGGCCGATCGGCGTGTGGATACCCTGGGGCAGCTTCTCGATGAACTCCCAGGCGTGGGCCCGTTTCGCGGCCGCGACGATCGCCGCATCGTCCGGCATCGGCTCCAGGCCGTAGGCGATGTTCTCAGCCACCGTGGCATTGAACAGGCGCACCTGCTGGTCCACCAGCGCCACCTGGCGGCGCAGGTCATGCAGTCGGTATTCGCGCAGGTCGACGCCGTCGAGCAGGATCGCTCCACCGTCAGCGTCGTAGAAGCGCGGCAGCAGGGACAGCAGCGTGGTCTTGCCGCTGCCGGACTTGCCGACGAAGGCCACCGTCTGGCCCGGCGCGATCTTCAGGTTGAGGCCCCGCAGCGCCTCCGGCACGTCGTCGCGGTAGCGGAAGCGCAGGTCGCGGAATTCGAGTTCGCCACGCGCCGTCGGCAGGGGCCGCGTGCCGTCCTGCGGCTCGTCGGCCTCGTCCATCATGCGGAAGATCTCGTTGCCGGCGGCGATACCGCGTTGCAGGCGCTCGTTGACGCCGCCCATGTTCTTGAGCGGCTGCATCAGCGAGAGCATCGCCAGCATGAACGCGGCAAAGGTGCCGGGCGTCATCTGCTCGATCATGCCCGGCTGGGTCGCGAAATAGACGATGGCCGCGACGGCCCAGGCGGCGATGAACTGGATCAGCGCGGCGCTGCCGGCGCGCGTGGCGACGATCTTCATCGACAGCCAGCGGTTGTTTTCGTTGATCCGCGCAAACTGCGTGCGCTCGAAGGCCTGGCCGTTGTAGACCTTGACCACGCGCTGGCCGGTCACGGCCTCGTCGACCGCCTCGGTGACGTTGCTCACGCTCTGCTGGATGCGACTGCTGATCTGCCGGAAGCGGCGGCTGACGTAGGCGATGATGAGCGCGATGAAGGGCAGCACCACGAAGGTGAAAGAGGTCAGCTTCCAGTTCAGGTAGAACATGTAGCCGATGTAGAAGATGACCGTGAGGCCATCCTTGAGCGTGCTGGTCAGCACCGTCGTCGTCGCGTCGGCCACCTGCTCGACGTGGTAGTTCATGCGCGCGATCAGCTGGCTGGAGTTGATGCGGTCGTAGTAGCGCACCGGCAGCCCCAGCAGCTTGTCGAACAGCACCTTGCGCACATCGTGCACGACCCGCCGCGCCACCCAGGCCATGCCGTAGGCCGAGGCAAACGAGGTGATGCCGCGCAGCAGGAACAGGCCGACGATGATCAGCGGCAGCGTGCGGATGTAGTCCTTGTTCTGTTCGACAAAGGCCTTGTCGAGCAGCGGCTTGATCAGCGCCGCGAAGCTCGCGTCCACCGCCGCAAACGCGGTGGTCGCCAGGAAGGCCAGCACCATCACCCGCCAGTGCGGCAGCGAATAGCCCAGCAGGCGCCGGTAGATCGGCCAGGGCTTCAGGTCGGGTGCGGAGGAGTCGCTCATGCCGGGGCGGTTGCGGTTGGAGCGGCTATGCTACCAATTCGATCCCCCAGCGTTTCAGCGAAGGCACCGGCCATGTCGAAAACCCTGTTCCAGAAGATCTGCGACAAGGAGATTCCTGCGCAGATCGTCCACGAGGACGCCCTCTGCGTCGCCTTCAAGGACGTCAACCCGACTGCGCCGGCTCACCTGCTGGTCGTGCCGCGCAAGCCCCTGCCCCGCCTGTGCGACGCCACCGCCGAGGACCAGGCCCTGCTGGGCCACCTGCTGCTGGTCGCCAACAAGGTCGCGGCCGACGCCGGTTACGGCGAGGCCTTCCGGGTGGCGATCAACAACGGTGCCGGCGCAGGGCAGTCGGTGTTTCACCTGCACCTTCACGTGATTGCCGGCCGCCCGCTGAAGTGGCCGCCGGGCTGAGGTCCGCGCCCGCCGGCAATCCCG
>DASUDL010000022.1:0-6915 GCA_036275615.1 Solimonas sp. | reverse complement strand
TCACCGCGCTGCTGATGCTGCCGCTGGTGATCGCGCAGACCTATCCGGACCTCGAGCAGACCCTGCGCAAGGTCCTGTTCCACGTGATCTCGTACGGCACCACCACCGGCTTCGGCACCGCCGACCCTTCGCTGTGGCCGGCCTACGCGCCGGTGGTGATCATCATGACGGGCTTCATGATCGGTTGTGCCGGCTCGACCTCCGGTGGCGTCAAGGTCGTGCGCCTGATGCTGTTCGTGAAGCAGGCCGAGCGCGAGATGCACCGCCTGATCCACCCGGACGCCGAGTTCCCGATCAAGCTGCAGGGCAAGGTGGTGCCCGATCCCATCGTCTACGCCGTGGGCGGCTTCTTCTCGGTCTACGTCGGCGCCACCCTGGTGCTGATCGCGGTGATGATCGCCACCGGACTGGAGCCCGTGCGGGCCTATGCCGCGGTCGCCGCCTGCATCAACAACATGGGCCCCGGCCTGTTTGAGCACAACGCCAGCATGGCCAGCATCTCCGACCCCGGCAAATGGGTGCTGATCTTCACCATGCTGCTCGGACGCCTCGAGATCTTCTCGCTGCTGATCGTCTTCACGCCGGCCTTCTGGCGCCGCTGACGCACCCGGGCTGGCGCTCCGGCCGTGACGCCCGGCACGGCCTTTGCTCTAATCCGCGCACCGCTTCCGCAGGTTTCGCGCCATGTCCGTCTTCACCAAGGTCAGCCACCTCCAGCTTCAGAAGTTCCTGAAGCAGTACCCGGTGGGGTCCCTGATCGGCTTCCAGGGCATCGGCGAAGGCGTGGAGAACACCAACTACTTCGTCGACACCAGCGACGGGCGCTGGGTGCTCACCCTGTTTGAGCGCCTGAACTACGCCGACCTGCCCTTCTTCCTCGGGCTGATGGACCACCTGGCCTCGCGCGGCCTCCCCAGCGCCATGCCGGCCCGCACCCACGAGGGCCGCAACCTGGTCAAGCTCAATGGCAAGCCGGCGACGCTGGTGCGACGCCTGGTGGGCCAGAGCGTGCTGTTCCCCAACCTGGAGCAATGCGCCCAGGTCGGGCGTGCGCTGGGCGAGCTGCACGTGGCCGCGCAGTCGTATGGCGGACACTGCGACAACTCCCGTGGCGCGCTCTGGCGCGAGCAGACCGGCCGCCTGCTGGCGCAGAAGACCAGCGACAAGGCCGTGCGCAAGCTGATCGAGGATGAGCTCGCCATGCAGCTGTCGGTGGACCTGACCGCCCTGCCGCAGGGGGTGATCCATGCCGACCTGTTCCGCGACAACGTCTTGTTCGTCGAGGACCGCCTCACCGGCGTGATCGACTTCTACTACGCCTGCAACGACGCCCTGCTCTACGACCTGGCGGTGACGGTCAACGACTGGTGCTTCGAGCCCGATGGCACCCTCAACCCGGCACGCTGGGACGCAATGGTCTCGGCCTACCGTTCGCGCCGCGAGCTGACCGAGGACGAGTGCACGGCCTGGCCGCTGGTGCTGCGGGCCGCGGCGCTGCGCTTCTACCTCTCGCGTCTGTATGACTGGACCTTCCCCCGAGAGGGCGACGTGGTGCATGTGAAGGATCCGGGGCAGTACCGGCGGATCCTGCAGCGGCATCGGGAGCATGCGCCGCCGGCGTTGCGTTAAGGGCTGTCTTCGCTCAACGGCTTGGCCTCGGTCGCCTTCGCAACTAGTTCTGTCACGGTCGTGAAGACCTGCGTTTTTCGGTCCTGTCGGACCGCCTGACTTTTCTTGCCTTCCCACCAACAGTAGGCGTCTCCAGGCGAGAAAAGTGACTGGCGCCGACAGGCGTCATACACGCAGGTCGGGACGACCGTAGCGGAGCTCCCTGCGAAGACGACCAGAGCTAAACAGGCCTGGACATAAAACCTACTCCCCCGGCTCCGCAGCCTCCCCATCAATCCGCGCCGCCGCCGCGTCCATCTCCCGCTTGCGCTGCTCGCTGGCATCCAGCGACGCATCCACCTTGTCGGCGATGGCATCGCCCGCAAACCCCACGGCCTCAGCATTGCGGATCCCGCGCGTTTCCTCGCGACCCTTGGGCGGGTCGCGTTCGGGCGGTGGCGGCTCCTCGCCGCAGGCGGCCAGGGCCAGGCAGAGCAGCAGGGCCATCGGGGGCAGGCGCTTCATCGGCAGTCTCGGCTCGGGTACCAGCGTGGAGGCCAGTCTAGCGCGGCCCTCGGCCGGTACCGCACAATCGCCGGCGTCGCGTCGCAGCCGGCTCTCGCAGGGAGGGTCGCCCGATCGCGCGGGGGAATCGAGCGGATGAGTCAGCAAGCCACCGCCGGCACGGCGCCGGCCAATTCGGCGCGGCGCGTGCTGTTTGCCAGCCTGATCGGCACGACCATCGAGTTCTTCGATTTCTACATCTACGCCACCGCGGCGGTGCTGGTCTTCCCCAAGCTGTTCTTCCCGGCGGCAGACCCCAGCGCGGCGGTGCTGCAGTCGCTGGCGACCTTCGCCATCGCCTTCTTCGCGCGCCCCCTGGGCTCGGCGCTGTTCGGCCATTACGGCGACCGCATCGGCCGCAAGGCGACGCTGGTGGCAGCGCTGCTGACCATGGGTCTGTCCACGGTGGTGATCGGCCTGCTGCCGACCTATGCGCAGATCGGCGTGATGGCGCCGATCCTGCTGGCGCTGTGCCGGTTCGGCCAGGGTCTGGGCCTGGGCGGCGAATGGGGCGGCGCCGTGCTGCTGGCCACCGAGAACGCGCCGCCCGGCAAGCGGGCCTGGTACGGCATGTTCCCGCAGCTGGGCGCGCCGATCGGCTTCATCTGCTCCGGCGGCATCTTCCTGATCCTCTCCGGGGCGCTGAGCGAGGAGCAGTTCTTCAGCTGGGGCTGGCGCATTCCCTTCCTGGCCAGCAGCCTGCTGGTGCTGGTGGGCCTGTGGGTGCGCCTGCGCATCACCGAGACGCCGGCCTTCGAGAAGGTGCTGGCGCAGCAGGAGCGGGTCGAGGTGCCGATGGTCACCGTGTTCCGCGAGCACGGCCGCGCCCTGTTCCTGGGCACCGTGATCGCGCTCGCCACCTTCGTGCTGTTCTACCTGATGACGGTGTTCGCGCTGAGCTGGGGCACCACGGCGCTGGGCTACACCCGCGAGCAGTTCCTGGTGATGCAGCTGTTCGGCATCCTGTTCTTCGCCCTCACCATCCCGTTCTCGGCGCTCTACGCCGACCGCCACGGCCGCCGCCGCACCCTGCTGATCGTCAGCGCGGCGATCGCCGCCTTCGGCCTGGTGCTGGCGCCGCTGTTCGAAGGCGGCAGCACCGGCGTGCTGCTGACCCTGTCGCTCGGCCTGGCGCTGATGGGGATGACCTATGGCCCGCTCGGCACCATCCTCTCCGAGCTGTTCCCGGCGGCGGTGCGCTACACCGGCTCGTCTCTGGCCTTCAACCTGGCCGGCATCTTCGGCGCCTCGCTGGCACCCTACATCGCCACCTGGCTGGCCAAGACCCATGGCCTGGAGTTCGTGGGCTATTACCTGAGCGCGGCCGCGCTGCTGAGCTTCGCGGCGATGTGGGCGACGCGCGAGACCAAGGATGACTAGGCTCGCCGCCCGTGCAGGAGCGGACCGTGTCCGCGATGACGCCGGCGCCAAGCTCGATCGCGGACACGGTCCGCTCCTACAGGGACGCACCTGACCCATGATCGGCCTGACCCGTTACCAGTGGACCGTGCTCGGCGCTGCCTGGCTGGGCTGGGGCTTCGATCTCTTCGACAGCATCCTGTTCAACTTCGTGGCGCCCAACTGCGTGCCCACGCTGCTGGGCCTGACCATCGGCTCGCCCGAGGCCAAGCAGGCCACGCTCTACTGGACCGGCATCCTCACCTCGTTGTTGCTGCTGGGCTGGGCCGCGGGCGGCATCCTGTTCGGCTACCTGGGTGACCGCATCGGCCGCACCCGCACGATGCAGATCACCATCGCCATGTATGCGCTGGGCACCGCGGCCTGCGCCTTTGCCCCGAGCATCGAGTGGCTGCTGGTCTGCCGCCTGATCGCCTCGCTGGGCATCGGCGGCGAGTGGGCGGCGGGCGCGTCGATGGTCGCGGAAGTGATGCCCGAGAAGCGGCGCGTCGAGGCCGGCGCCCTGCTCTACACCTCCGCGGCCTTCGGCACCACGCTCGCCACCGTGGTCAACCTGCTGATCGCCGGCCACTGGTTCGCCGACCAGCCGGAAGTCTCCTGGCGCTATGTCTTCCTCTGCGGGCTGATCCCGGCCTTCGTGATCTTCGTGATCCGCCTGTTCATCAAGGAGCCGGAGCGCTGGACGCAGGTGGCTGCCCGGAGTGCGCCACCCCGCCTGTCGGAGCTGTTCTCGCCCGCAATCTGGCCGATCACGCGCAGCGGCTTTCTCATGGCGCTGATTGCGCTGATCACCTGGTGGAGCTGCAACGCCTTCCTGCCGGTGTTCGCCACGGGCCTGGCGCAGGCCGAGGCCGCCACCCTGGGCCTGGACAAGCTGGCCACGCAGAAGCTCGCCGAAGACTGGAAGTTCACCGCCACCATGATGTTCAACCTCGGCGGCCTGATCGGCACCCTGCTGACCATCGTCGTGGCCAAGACCCTCGGCCGCCGGCCGATGTACGCGATCTACTTCCTGGCCTCGGCCGCGGCGATCCTGCTCACCTTCGGCAGCGATGTGGCGCCGCAGTGGCGTCTGTACTTCTACTTCGCGATCGGCCTGTCGGTGTTCGGCATCTTCGGCAGCTTCACCTACTACCTGCCGGAGCTGTTCCCCACGCGCCTGCGCGCCACCGGCGCCGGCTTCTGCTATAACGCCGGCCGCATCATCGCCGCAGCGGGGCCCTTTCTCGTCGGCGCCGTCGCCGCGCAGGGCGCGGGCAGCGCGATCGAGGTGCTGGTCTGGGTCGCGGTCGTGCCCATGGTGGGCCTGCTGTTCATGCCCTGGGTGATCGAGACCCGGGATCGGGCACTGCAGGACTGAGTCGCCGGCCAAGGCCCACCTGGCCTCCGGGCCAGCCACTCCCACGTCAGCAGTCTGCTGCTCAGGGGCACCGCGTGCCCCCTGCGACGGGGCGGGTCACCGCCCCGCGGCGGGCGAGCCGCCGATTCGAAGCCTCCGGATGACGGCGATGCAGGGCCCCGGCGGGCATCCAGATCTCCGCAGGGGTCGTAAGGGAAGGTCGTTACTGCCCCCTCGCGCCCCCGAAGATCCGAATCGACATGACTGACTTGCTCCAAGTGACCTATGCGAGCCGCTCGAACTTCCCGGTCAACAAGACCGGCGGCATCGAGCCCGAGCTGGCCCGCATCCTCCTGGTCTCGCGCCGGAACAACCCGCGACGCGGCCTGGTCGGCGCGCTGTACTACGGCGACGGCTGCTTCTTCCAGTGCCTCGAGGGTCCGCAGCCGGCCATCGAAGCCCTGCTCGCGACCTTGTCGACCGATCCACGCCACAGCAACCTGAGGATCCTGTCGCGGCGCCCGATCCGTCGCCGCACGTTCTCGGCCTGGTCGATGAAGTACGTGCCCCTCGAAGAATCGGTCAAGCGCTTGCTGCGCACGCGGCAGCTCGCGAGCTTCGATCCCTATCGCTTCGATGAGGCGATGATCGAGAACATGATCCAGTTGCTGCAGGGCGCCGCAGATCCGGGGCCCGAGGCAGGCGATCCGGCGATTGCCCTCGCGCAGCAGGAATTCCAGCCTCGCGTCCAGCAAGCGACCCGCCTGGCCTGGACGGCGGTGGGCATGGCGGCGATGAGTCTGGTGGTCAGCCTGCTGGCCCTGGCGCGCGGCTGATCGCTGGCAATGGGCGCCGCAGGATCGATTCTGCGCTGCTCGGATCCATCCTCGGCCAGGTCGAACGAGGTTTCCAGCTTGGCTGCGCACCAGGCCAGCCTGGCGGATGGCCCAGGGTTAGGTCGCGGGTGAGGTGGGCCTTTCCGACAGGCTTCTCAGATCACGATAGGCGAGCGACAGCACGGCCACGAAGAGCATGGTTGCGGGCAGGGACGCGAGGGTCACCAGCAGGGATGCGAGCTCCTTTCCGAGCGACTGTGACAGGGCGACCTTGAACGCCGCTAGGATCATCAGCACGCCATACAAGGTGCGCACCAGCTTCCAGCCATTGCTGCGCGACCATGACCAGACCAGGGAGATGGAGCTTGTGTCGCCGAGCGCGCGACAGGGCAGGATCAGGCTGAGCCTCGCGCACAGGTAAAGCACCGGGGGCAACAGGAGAGGGAAGGCCAGGGCAAGGCGACCGCCGCCCAGGAGCAGCAGGAGCAGGCTGGCTGCCGGAATCGATGCGATGGCCAGGCTCCAGATGACGAAGCCGGCGTAGTCCCTCATATAGGCCGGGTGATCGTTGTTCTCGCCAGCGAGCAATAGCTGGCGATGCAGGCGCACCGCCATCACCGCGTAGGCCGCCGACGCAGCCAGGCTCCCCGCCGCGTCCACGGCGGGCATGATCGAGGGCAACAGGTTGAGCAGAAGCCCCAGCACGCCCCAGGGCAGCACGTCACGCCGCAATGCCGGCGCATGCTGGCGCATGGCATTTGCGGCCGCGCGCTGGCTCTCCCAGAACGTGCTCACGCGTGGCGCACCATGGCCGCAAGATTCATCTTGCCCTCATCCGCGCGGCCTCGGAGACCGCCATCCGGAGCGATTCTCTGATGTCCGGCATCGTTGTGCCAGCAACGACAAGTTCCCGTTGGCCGGGCCCTAATCCGGGTAGCGCTCGCACTTCGCCACGGTCTCCAGGTCGCGGTCCCAGTTGGCCCTGCTGGCCATGAACAGGTGCGCGTCGGGCCGGTTCGGCACGCCGCTGTCGAGGCTGCCCGCCGGTACCACCAGGCGCTTGCCGTCCTCCTGCAGGCTCGGTAGTGCCGAGCCGCAGACCGCGCAGAAACTGCGGCTGTGGCGCGTCGACGGCAGCGTGTAGCGCGT
>DASUDL010000021.1:0-3969 GCA_036275615.1 Solimonas sp. | reverse complement strand
CAGGAACTCGCGCGCGTTGTCCTTGCCCTGGCCGATCTTCTCGCCGTTGTAGGCGTACCAGGCGCCGGACTTCTCGACCACCTTGGCGTTGACGCCCATGTCGATGATCTCGCCCTCGCGGCTGGTGCCCTCGCCGTACAGGATGTCGAACTCGGCGGTCTTGAAGGGCGGGGCGACCTTGTTCTTGACCACCTTGACCTTGGTCTCGTTGCCGATGACCTCTTCGCCCTTCTTGATGCTGCCGGTGCGGCGGATGTCCAAGCGCACCGAGGCGTAGAACTTCAGCGCATTGCCGCCCGTGGTGGTTTCGGGGCTGCCGAACATCACGCCGATCTTCATGCGGATCTGGTTGATGAAGATGACCATGCAGTTGGTCTTCTTGATCGTGGCGGTGAGCTTGCGCAGCGCCTGGCTCATCAGGCGGGCCTGCAGGCCGGGCAGCGAGTCGCCCATCTCGCCTTCGATTTCCGCCTTGGGCACCAGGGCCGCGACGGAGTCGACCACGATCAGGTCGACCGCGCCGGAGCGCACCAGGCTGTCGACGATCTCGAGCGCCTGCTCGCCGGTGTCGGGCTGGCTGATGAGCAGGTCCTGCAGGTTCACGCCCAGCTTCTGGGCGTACTGGATGTCCAGCGCGTGCTCGGCGTCGACGAAGGCGCACTGGCCGTTCTGGCGCTGCATCTCGGCGATGACCTGCAGGGTCAGCGTGGTCTTGCCGGACGATTCCGGGCCGTAGATCTCGACCACGCGGCCGCGCGGCAGGCCGCCCACGCCCAGGGCGATGTCCAGGCCGAGCGAGCCGGTGGAGACGACCTCGATGTCCTCGATCTTCTCGCCTTCGATTTCGGCCTTGGGCGTGAGCGCCGCGACCGAGTCGACCACGATCAGGTCGACCGCGCCGGAGCGCACCAGGCTGTCGACGATCTCGAGCGCCTGCTCGCCGGTGTCGGGCTGGGAGATCAGCAGGTCGGAGACCTTCACGCCCAGCTTCTGCGCGTACTGCACGTCCAGCGCGTGCTCGGCGTCGACGAAGGCGCAGGTGCCGGCCTGGCGCTGCATCTCGGCGATGACCTGCAGCGTGAGCGTGGTCTTGCCCGAGGATTCCGGGCCGTAGATCTCGATCACCCGGCCGCGCGGCAGGCCGCCGACGCCCAGGGCGATGTCCAGCCCGAGCGAGCCGGTGGAGACGACCTCGATGTCCTCGATCTTCTCGCCTTCGGCCAGGCGCATGATCGTGCCCTTGCCGAACTGCTTCTCGATCTGGGCCAGCGCGGCCTGCAGGGCCTTGGCCTTCTCGTTGTCGGCCGGAGCGATCTTGGTTCCTTTGACTTGGGCGTCCATCTGTTTCTCCTTGGGCATTCGGTTCCGTGGGTTGGGTTGAGCGGCCATCCAGTGGAATTAAGTACAGGCTGGATGCATGGCCAGTAATGTAACGAGCGAGATGCGGCGCGGACAACAGGTTTTTTGGTCAGTTTGCCTTACGATCAACGCATGAGCTCACCGACCGAGGACCGCTGGCGCCTGACCCACCTCGGACGCCTGCTCGGGCACGCCATGCGCCGCTTCGACGAGCGCGTGCTGCACCTGATGGCGCACAACGTCGACGTGCCGCTGGCCCTGTCGAACCTGGCGGCGCGCGCGCAGATCAGCGCCGCCCACATCCACATCACCCGCCACCTGGAGCTGGGCGGCAGCCGGCTGACCGACCTGGCGCAGAAGGCCGGCATGAGCAAGCAGGCCATGGGCGACCTGGTCGACCAGTGCGAGGCCTGGGGCCTGGTCACCCGCGAGCCGGATCCGCGCGACGCCCGCGCCCGGCTCGTCCGGTTCACTCCCACCGGGCTGCTGTGGCTGCAGGCCTTCAAGGATGCGGTGGCCCAGGCGGAACGGGAATTCCGGCAGGAGGTCGGCGCCGACGTGGCGACGGTGGTGGCGATCGGCCTGGAGGCCTACGCCGGCGGATCGAACTGATCTGCGTCAGTTGGGCGCAGGGAGGGCGAGCCTAGAATTTCCATCCAAAGCGCCCGGAACGAGAGAAGGCGTCCCCACCAGGAGACAAGCATGCGGATCCTCATCGCCGAAGACGACCAGGTGCTGGCCGACGGCCTGCTGCGCAGCCTGCGCGCCGCCGGCGCGGCCGTCGACCACGTGGCCAGCGGCACCGAAGCCGATGCCGCGCTGATGACGAACAACGAGTTCGACCTCCTGATCCTCGACCTGGGGCTGCCGCGCATGCACGGCCTCGAGGTGCTGCGCAAGCTGCGCGCACGGGGCACCACCATGCCGGTCCTGATCCTCACCGCGGCGGACGCGATCGAGGAACGCGTCAAGGGCCTGGACCTGGGCGCCGACGACTACATGGCCAAGCCCTTCGCGCTGTCGGAGCTCGAAGCCCGCGTGCGCGCGCTCACCCGCCGCGGCATGGGCGGCACCAGCAGCACCATCAAGCACGGCCCCCTGGTGTACGACCAGGCCGGGCGGGTGGCGACCATCGACGGCAAGATGGTCGAACTCTCCGCCCGCGAACTGGGGCTGCTGGAGGTGCTGCTGCAGCGCGCCGGCCGCCTGGTGAGCAAGGACCAGCTGGTGGAGCGCCTGTGCGAGTGGGGCGAGGAAGTGAGCAACAATGCCATCGAGGTCTACATCCATCGCCTGCGCAAGAAGATCGAGAAGGGCCCGATCCGCATTGCCACGGTGCGCGGCCTCGGCTACTGTCTGGAAAAGATCCAGGGCTGACGCCGTGCGCCACCCCGGAGCTCGCCCGGGACCCCAACGACGCACATGAAGCTTTTCCAGCGCGAGCAGCGCTCGCTGTTCGGCGAGATCCTCGACTGGATGCTCACGCCGCTGCTGCTGCTGTGGCCGGTGAGCCTGGCGCTGACCTGGCTGGTGGCGCAGAGCATCGCCGGCAAGCCCTTCGACCGGGCGCTCGAATACAACGTGCAGGCGCTGGCGCAGCTGGTGAACGTCAGCACGCCGCGCGTCACCTTCAACCTGCCGCAGCCCGCCCGCGAGATCCTGCGCGCCGACGATTCCGACCAGGTCTACTACCAGGTGCTCGGTCCCAGCGGCGAACTGCTCTCGGGCGAGCGCGACTTCCCGCTGCCCCCGGAGGACGAGAAGCCCTCCCCCGGCGAGACCCACCTGCGCGACGACGAGATGCGCGGGCTGGACGTGCGCGTGGCCTACACCTGGGTGCCGGTGCCCGGCGCGCAGCCGGCCCTGGTGCAGGTGGCCGAGACGCGCGAGAAGCGTTCCGTGCTGGCCACCGAGATCATCAAGGGCGTGATGCTGCCGCAGCTGGCCATCCTGCCGGTGGCGGTGCTGCTGGTGTGGATGGCGCTGGTGCGCGGCATCAAGCCGCTGTCCGAACTGGAGGAGCGCATCCGCGCCCGCAAGCCGGACGACCTCAGCCCGCTCGATGAAAGGGTGGTGCCGCTGGAGGTGGCGCCGCTGGTGTCCTCGGTGAACGACCTGCTCACGCGGCTGAAGAACTCGATCGCCACCCAGAAGCGTTTCCTCGCGGACGCGGCGCACCAGCTGAAGACGCCGCTGGCGGGGCTGCGCATGCAGGCGGACCTGGCGCAGCGCGAGCAGTTCAACGCGGAGCAGCTGAAGCAGTCGCTGGCGCAGATCGGCCGCTCCAGCGTGCGTGCCACGCACACGGTCAACCAGCTGCTGTCGCTGGCGCGCGCCGAGAGCAGCGGCAAGGCGCTGGTGCGCCAGCCCTGCGACCTGGCGGAACTGGCGATCGAGGCGGTGCAGGACACCGTGCCACGCGCCATGGACAAGCACATCGACCTGGGCTACGACGGCGCCGAACCGGGCTCGCCGGGCACCATCCTGCAGGGCAACCCGACCCTGCTCAAGGAGATGATCCGCAACCTGCTGGACAACGCGGTGAACTACACGCCTTCCAGCGCGCAGCAGCCCGGCGTGGTGACGGCGCGGGTGCTGACCGAACCCTTC
>DASUDL010000020.1:0-2340 GCA_036275615.1 Solimonas sp. | reverse complement strand
GTCAGGCCCAGGCCCGCGATCATGCCCAGCGACGCGGCGATGCCGGTGGCCCGCTTCCAGAAGATCCCCAGCACGAGGGCCGGGAAGAAGGCCGCGGCCGCGAACGAGAACGCCGCGGAGACCAGGAACAGGATGTCCGCCGGCTTCTGCGAAGCGACGCCGGCTGCCGCCAGCGCGACGATCAGCAGCAGGATCTTCGACAGCATCACGCGGCGCGCCGTGGGTGCGTTGGGGTCGATCATCTTGTAGTACAGGTCATGCGACAGCGCGTTGGCGATCGTCAGCAGCAGGCCGTCCGCGGTGGACAGCGCCGCCGCCAGGCCGCCGGCAGCCACCAGGCCGGAGATCACGTAGGGCAGCCCGCCGATGGCCGGCGTCGCCAGCACCACGATGTCGCCGCCGATGGTGATCTCGCCGAACTGCAGGATGCCGTCCTTGTTCAGGTCGACCACCGACAGCAGTGTCGGATCCACCTTGTTCCAGGCCGATATCCAGAATGGCAGGCTGTTGAACGAACTGCCCACGACCGCGTTGAACATCTCGTACTTCACCAGCACCGCGAGCGCGGGGGCCGTGAAGTACAGCAGGAAGATGAAGAACAGCGACCAGGTCACCGAGCTGCGCGCCTCCTTGACGCTGGGCGTCGTGTAGTAGCGCATCAGGATGTGCGGCAGCGCCGCGGTGCCCACCATCAGGCAGAAGATCAGCGCGAGGAAGTTGCGCCGCGAGGTGTCGTAGGCGGTCTTGGCGGCCGCGTCCCCGTTCGGATCGCCCGCGAAGATCTGGCCGTGGCGCGGCATGCCGCCCAATGGCTTGTCCTTCGCCTCGGCGGCCGTCTTGGCGGCGGTCCACGCCTTGACGGCGGCCGCTTCGTCCTTGGGCAGTCCGGCCAGTTCCTTCTCCGCGGCCTGCAGCTGCGGGACGGGCGCGTTGCTGGC
This sequence comes from Solimonas sp., assembly GCA_036275615.1. GTDB lineage: Bacteria > Pseudomonadota > Gammaproteobacteria > Nevskiales > Nevskiaceae > Solimonas. Next base: position 1,402 of record DASUDL010000020.1, on the reverse strand, counting down.
CCTCAGGTCCGCGACCTTCTTCTCCGCGGCGGCGCGGTCGGCGGCCAGGGCGGTCTTCGGATCCTTCAGCTTCTCGCCCAGCGCCTTGGCGCGGTCGGCGAACACCTTGCGGACTTCCAGCTCCTTCGGGTCGGAGATCAGCTGCGCTTCCTTGGCCGTCACCTTCTCCAGCTGGTAGCCGTAGACGGCCTGCGGGATGGGCACGCTGGTCTGCTTGACCGACAGCCAGACCACGGGGATCAGGTAGGCGATGATCAGGATGATGTACTGCGCCACCTGCGTCCACGTGACCGCGCGCATGCCGCCCAGGAAGGAGCACACCAGGATGCCGCCGAGGCCCAGGAAGATGCCGATCTCGAAGGCCACGCCGGTCAGGCGGGTGGTGATGATGCCCACGCCGTAGATCTGCGCCACCACGTACGTGAAGGAGCAGAGGATGGCCGCGACGATGCCGATGAAGCGCGGCAGGTTGCCGCCGTAGCGCTCGCCCAGGAAGTCCGGAATGGTGAACTGCCCGAACTTGCGCAGGTAGGGCGCGAGGAACAGCGCCACCAGCACGTAGCCGCCGGTCCATCCCATGATGAACGCGAGGCCGCTGTAGCCGGTGAGGTACAGCGTGCCGGCCATGCCGATGAACGAGGCGGCCGACATCCAGTCGGCGCCGGTCGCCATGCCGTTGTAGACCGCCGGTACGCGGCGTCCGGCGACGTAGTACTCCGCGGCGTCGGTGGTGCGGCTCATGATGCCGATGCCGGCATACAGGCCGATGGTGGCGAGCAGGAAGATGAAGCCGATCCAGTCGCGGTTCAGGCCCATCTGCTCGAGGACGGCGAGCACGATCACGAAGGCGATGAAGCCCCCGGTGTAGAAGCCGTAGACCTTGTTCAGCTGCTTCTTGAACGAGGCAGTGGACGCCGTGGAGACGTTGGGCTGGGCGCGGTCGGGGTTGAGGGTGGCCATGCTGTCATTCCTCCTCGGCGACGCCGTATTCCTGGTCCAGCTTGTTCATGTAGTGCGCGTAGTACCAGATGATCGCGACGTACACGACGAGGGCGCCTTGCGCGCCCACCCAGAAGCTGAAGGGCCAGCCGAAGAAATTGAAACTGAGGTCGCGGGCGAAGTAGCCGACCACGAAGGTCACGAAGAACCAGATCGCCAGCAGGATGCCGGTGATCCGAAGGTTCCTCTGCCAGTACTCCCGATGCCTTGCGGTCATCTCCATTGCGTTGTCTCCTTGTGGACCAGGGGTCCTCTTCTCGCATTGCCATGCGGCCCCCGGCGGCTCGCGCCGCCGGCTGCAACCGGGCCGCCCCGGGGAAGTCGCCTCTCAGCTGGCGGGCTCGACGGACAGGCCCGTCTCGCGCACCAGCTGGGCGGCGACCTTCGGCTCGAACCGCTGGAG
>DASUDL010000019.1:0-27222 GCA_036275615.1 Solimonas sp. | reverse complement strand
GCCGCACGATCCGCGTCGCCGGCCACCACGGCCGGGAACTCGGCGCCGGTGATGCCGGCCAGCTCGCCGATGTTCACGTCGTTGACCCAGGTCTGCCCGTGGTCGTCGGAACGCGTCATGTGCAGGCGCAGGTTCTCGTCGGTGTAGGCCAGGTAGACCGTGCCATCGTCGGCACTGCCGATCGAGGGATCGGAACCGCCGCCACTGAGGGTCTCGCCCACGAAGCGGACCTCCCAGGTCAGCCCTGCGTCCTCGGAGACGATCACCGCATTGCGGTTGGCCAGGATGCCGACGCCGCCACCGAGCTCGGTGCACTTGCTGTTGGGCACGTACACCACGCCGTCGCGCGCCACCTTCACATGGCCATGCAGGCCGTTGCAGTTGCCCTGGGTGTAGATCGGGGTGCTGGGACCGAAGGTCACGCCGCCGTCATCGCTGCGCGAGCAGTAGGCCAGGGCAATGTCCTGCGAGCAGTAGTAGACCGCGTTCGGATACAGCGGATGCGGGATGTTCGTGTCCGGCGGATACGGGCCGACGTCCATCGCCTGGTGGTCTGCACCGGAGCGCAGCAGCGTGCCGGCCATGCCCGGCGTGAAGCTCTCGCCATCATCGTCGGTGTAGTCCATGGCGCTGGTGCCGGGGCCCAGCAGCAGCTGCATGGCGAAGATGCGGCCAGTGTCGCGGTCGCCGACCAGGATCGGATCGGAGGTGACCTTGCTGCTGGCCACCGTCGCCATCTTTTCCCAGGTCTGGATCGCCGGCGAGGTGCTGTGGTCCAGGCGCAGGCGCAGGGTTTCGAGGAAGCCGAGATAGAAGATGCTGCCCGTCTTCCAGTTCACGTCGAGCGTGGCCTCGCCGCCGAACATGCCGAAGCCAAGCTTCGGGTAATCGGGTGCGTAGGGCTGGAAGCGCGGCGGCAGGCCCGAGGCGTTGCCGGTGCCGGCGGGCGGCGACAGTGCGTCGCCACCGCCCCCGCCACCCCCGCCGCCCGCGGCGGTCGCGGTCAGGACCAGCTTGCCGCGATACGGGGTATCCGCGTCGGCGACATAGGCGCAGGCGATTGCGTCAAAGACACCTGCCGTTGGATTGCTGACGACCACGGCCTCCCGGGGCTCTGAGCCGTCGGCCGACCCGAGTTCGGTGCCGTCCTGGGTCACCGTCAGCACCAGGTCCGGGGTGTTGACCAAGGGGGTCGCGTTGGTCTGCTCCCACTCGATCGAGAAGGTGGCGGAGACGTTCACCCGGTCATAGGTGCCATCCGCAACGCTGAGATTCACCAGGTGATGGTCGTCGGTGGTGCCGGTGTCAGGCGCCAAGCCGCACGAGTTGGTGGCCGCGCCCGGGGCGCCAGCGGGAACCACGCCCGTCCACTCCACGGTCACGGTCTGTCCCACCTGCGTGGGGACGGCGACGTCATGCGAAGCCGGCTCGGAAGCGAGGGCCCACCAGGACACGGCCGCGGCGGTGATGGCAAGGAGGCCGGATCCGGCCAGTACGTTACGGCGCTGCATGGTCATCTCCTGAAATCTGGTGCGGAACCCTGTGGTCGGATTCCTGTCCTGGGACGGCGGTGAAGACCGCACGTCGGCCCAGGCCTACCGATGGTACGGCAAGCGGATGACGCCGAGTACGGGGATTCCCCTACCCTCCCGCCATCCGCGCGGCAGGCTGGACGGCTGGGGCCTGGCGCCGGGACAATCCGCGCCCGCCTCGCCTCCACCCGCGCGTGCCCGCCACCCCCGACCACCTGCCGACGATCGCGGATCTGGGTTTGGCCCCCCTGGAGCGGCTGCTGGCGCCCTACGGCCTGCATCCGGCCCGGGTCGCCGACGGTTCGGAAATCCCCGGCAGCTACTGGGGGGACCGCGAGGCCGGCCTGATTGGTGACCGGCTTTACCTGCGCAGCGACACGCCGGTGCATTCGGCCCTGCATGAGGCGGCGCACTACCTGTGCATGAGCGCCGAACGGCGCGCGGTGCTCGACACCAACGCCCACCCCCAGGGAGACGATATCGAGGAGAACGCCACCTGCTACCTGCAGTGCCTGCTCGCAGAGTCCCTGGCAGGCTATTCGCGCGCCCAGTGCTTCGACGACATGGACGCCTGGGGCTATCACTTCCTGCTCGGCAGCACCGCCGCCTGGTTCGCGGGTGACGCGGACGATGCGCGCGCCTACCTGCTGCGCCACGGCCTGATCGACGCGGCCGATCGGCTCAGCGGCCGGCGCCGCGAGGCCTGAGCCCGAACCGGCTCAGATGTCGCCGTAGACGGCGGTGATCGGGTAGCGGCGCTCGCGACCGAAGGCGCAGCGGGTGATCTTCGGACCCGGCGGCGCCTGGCGGCGCTTGTACTCCGACCGCCGCACCAGCGCGGCCACGCGCTTGACCGTGGCCTCATCGAAGCCGCGGGCCACGATCTCGGGGATGGACAGCTGGTTCTCGACGTACAGCTCCAGCAACGGATCGAGTACCTCGTAGGGCGGCAGCGAATCCGAGTCTTTCTGGTCGGGCCGCAGCTCGGCACTCGGCGGTCGCGTGATCACACGTTCCGGGATCACGGCGCTGAGCGTGTTGCGGTAGCGGCAGAGCTCGTAGACCAGGGTCTTGTAGACATCCTTGATCGGCGCGAAGCCGCCGCACATGTCGCCGTAGAGCGTGGCATAGCCCACGGCCATCTCGCTCTTGTTGCCCGTGGTCAGCACCACGTGGCCGAACTTGTTGGACAGCGCCATCAGCAGCACGCCCCGCGAGCGCGACTGCAGGTTCTCCTCGGTAAGGTCGGTCTTGCGTCCGGCAAAGGTCTCGGCCAGCGTGGCCGAGAAGGCCTCGAAAGCGGGCTCGATCGGCAGGCGCGAGTAGCGGATGCCCAGGGCCTCGGCCTGCAGGCGCGCATCGTCGTTGGACATGTCCAGGGTGTAGCGCGAGGGCAGCGACACGCCCCAGACCCGTTCCGGCCCCAGGGCATCGGCCGCCACCGCCGCCACCAGCGCGGAGTCGATGCCGCCGGACATGCCGACCAGCGCCCCGGGAAAGCCATTGCGGTTGACGTAGTCGCGCACCGCCTGGACCAGGCCCTGGTAGACCACCGCCGCCGTGGTCCGCTCCTCGCGCAGACTGCCCTGCCAGCGGCCCTGGTCGAAGTGCAGCGGGTACACGCCCTCCTCGAACAGGGGCGCGGAGAAGGCGATGCGGCCGTCGCCGTCGATGGCCGTGGAGTCGCCGTCGAACAGCACCTCGTCCTGCCCGCCCACGCAATTGACATAGGCGATGGGCAGGCCGGTCTCGGCCACGCGCGAATCGAACACCCGGCGGCGGCTGGCGGTCTTCGACAGGTCGTAGGGCGAGGCGTTGATGTTGAGCAGCAGCTCGGCACCGGCCGCCTTGGCCGCCGCGGCGGGGTTGGCGCCCCAGATGTCCTCGCACACGCACAGGCCGATGCGCCGGCCCTCGTGCGTGAACACCAGGGTGCCCTTGCCGGGACGGAAATGTCGGCGCTCGTCGAACACGCCGTAGTTGGGCAGCAGCTGCTTGCGCGTGCGCGCCACGACCGCGCCATCGCGGATCACGTACGCCGCGTTGTAGATGACCGTTTCGGCCCCCTCGCGCACGTACTCGGGCAGGCCCACCACCAGCGTGATCCCGCGCACCTCGTGCAGCAGGCGCTGCACGCCCTGCTCGATCACGCCGGGCATGGCCGAGCGCAGCAGCAGGTCGTCCGGCGGATAGCCGATCAGGGAGAGTTCCGGGCAGGCCAGCAGGCTGGCGCCGTGGCGGTCGCGGGCCAGTGCGGCGGCCTCGACGATCTTCTGGACATTGCCCTCGACGTCGCCAACCCAGAGGTTCAGCTGCGCCAGGGCAAGAGTGAGCGGTTGCGGCATGGAACGATCCTAGCGCCAAACGCAGACGGCGGCCTCGCGGCCGCCGTCCGGTCTTGCAGGGTGCAGCGCCTTACTTGAGCAGCGACTTCATCGCCGCGCCGAGATCGGCCGGCGACCGCACCGTCTTGACGCCCGCGGCTTCCAGTGCCGCGAACTTCTCGTCGGCCGTACCCTTGCCGCCGGCGATGATCGCGCCGGCATGGCCCATGCGCTTGCCCGGAGGGGCGGTGACGCCGGCGATGTAGGCCACCACCGGCTTCTTGACGTTCTGCTTGATGTAGGCCGCGGCCTCCTCCTCGGAGGAGCCACCGATCTCGCCGACCATGATGATGCCCTCGGTCGCCGGGTCCTTCTCGAACAGCTGGATCACGTCGATGAAACCGAGACCGCGCACGGGGTCGCCGCCGATGCCGACGCAGGTCGACTGGCCCAGGCCGTTCTGCGTGGTCTGGTGCACGGTTTCGTAGGTGAGCGTGCCCGAGCGCGACACCACGCCGATGCGACCCGGCTTGTGGATATGGCCCGGCATGATGCCGATCTTGCACTGGCCCGGCGTGATTACGCCCGGGCAGTTCGGCCCGATCAGGACGCTGTTGGGGTACTGCGCGCGCAGGGTGGCCTTGACCTTGACCATGTCGATCACCGGGATGCCCTCGGTGATGCAGATGATGACCTTGATGCCGGCGTCCGCCGCCTCGAGGATCGCGTCCGCCGCACCCGGCGCCGGCACGTAGATCATGGTCGCGTCGGCGCCCGTGGCCTTCACCGCGTCGTGCGCGGTATTGAACACCGGCAGATTCAGGTGGCTGCCGCCGCCCTTGCCGGGGCTGACACCGCCCACCATCTTGGTGCCGTAGGCGATCGCCTGTTCCGAGTGGAAGGTGCCCTGCTTGCCGGTGAAGCCCTGGCAGATGACCTTGGTGTTCTTGTCGATGAGGATGGACATGTGCTTACTTCCCCTGCGACAGACGGACGACCGTCTGCGCGGCTTCGGTGAGATCGGAGACGGGCGTCACGGCAAGGCCGGATTCGCGCAGCAGCGCCTGGCCCTTCTCCATGTTGGTGCCCTGCAGGCGGGCGACGACCGGGATCTTCAGGCCGACCTGCTTGACCGCGGCGATGATGCCCTCGGCGATCAGGTCGCAGCGGACGATGCCGCCGAAGATGTTGATGAAGATCGCCTTGACGTCCGGCGAGCTGGTGATGAGCTTGAAGGCCTCGGTGACCTTCTCGGCCGTGGTGCCACCACCGACGTCGAGGAAGTTGGCGGGCTTGCCGCCGTGCAGCTTGACGATGTCCATGGTCGCCATGGCCAGGCCCGCACCGTTGACCATGCAGCCGATGTTGCCTTCCAGCGTCACGTAGTTGAGGTCGTACTTGGCGGCGGCGCGCTCGACCTCGTCCTCCTGTGAAGGATCGCGCTGGCTGGCGATCTCCTTCTGGCGGAACAGGGCGTTGTCGTCGAAGTTGAGCTTGCCGTCGAGCGCCATGACGTTGCCCTCGGCGGTGACGATCAGCGGGTTGATCTCGACCAGGCTGGCATCACACTCGGTGAAGATGCGGTACAGGCCCATCAACACCTTGGTGAGCTGGTCGGTCTGGTCCTTGGTCAGGTCCATGAAGAAGCCGAGCTCGCGCGCCTGGTAGGGCTGCAGGCCAGCGGCCGGCGAGACGAACACATGCTTGATGCGCTCGGGGGTCTTGTGGGCGACCTCCTCGATGTCCATGCCACCGTCGGCGGACGCCATGAACACGATCTTTTCCTGCGTGCGGTCGATCAGCGCCGACAGGTAAAGCTCGCGGGCGATGTTGGACGGCTTCTCGACGTAGACGGAGTTGACCGGCAGACCCTTGGCGTCGGTCTGGATCGTCACCAGGTTCTTGCCGAGCATGCCCTTGGCCGCTTCCTCGGCCGCATCCGGGCCGCTGACCAGTTTGACGCCGCCGGCCTTGCCGCGGGCGCCGGCATGCACCTGGGCCTTGACCACGACCTTTTCAGTGCCGAGCTGCTTGGCGGCGGCGCGGGCGGCCTCCGGGCTGGAGGCGAGGATGCCCTGCGGAACGGGGATTCCGTAGCGGGCGAAGAGTTCTTTGGCTTGGTATTCGTGGAGATTCATGCCCTGTCCTCGGGACCTGATGAGCGTTCGGGATCGTTTTGACGGCGCGGCATTCTCGCGCAGCCCCCGCGGGGACGCAAAAACACGAACGGACGAGATCGGGCCGGGGCGCCGTAGAATTGCGGCCCCGACCGAGCTGTGTCCATGAACCTGTTCCGACTCCTGATCCTCGTGGCCCTGGCCTATCTGGCTTGGCGCCTGTATCGCCACCTGCGGGCCCCGCCGGCCCCACCGGCCCAGCCACCCCCGGCCAGCTACGAGCCCATGGCCCGCTGCAGCCGCTGTGGCGTGCACCTGCCGGCCAGCGCCCTGTCGGCGACCGGCCTGTGCGGGCGCTGCAGCAGCCCCTGACCCGGCCGCGATGACCGCCGCACAAGGCCTCCAGGGCCGCACGGAAGACTGGCGCATCCTGTCGATCCTGGGGCCCTACCGGCTCCTGCTGGTGGCCGTGCTGCTGACCCTGTTCAGCAGCGGTTTCGCGCCCGACTTCTTCGAGCTGGTCCGGCCCAAGCCGTTCTACTACGGCTGCCTCGTCTATGCCGTCCTGTCCCTGGTGCTGATCCTCGCGGCCCTCTACCGGGTGCCACGCATGGAGCGGCATGCGCAGCTGCAGTTCGCCCTCGACACCCTGGCGATCACCCTGCTGGTCTACATCACCGGCGGCGTCGGCCATGGCCTGGGCATCCTGCTGCTGGTGCCGGTGATCGGCTGCAGCCTGGTGCTGAGCCCGCGCATGGCCATGGTGCTGGCGGCCATCGCCACCCTGGCGATCTTCAGCGAGGAAGGCCTGCGCCAGTCGCAGAACCTGGCCCTGGACGCCGGCGAGCTCTCGCAGGCCGGCCTGCTCGGGCTGATGTGTTTCGTCACGGCCTTCGTCGCCAACACGGTGGCGCAGCGCGCCCGGCACAGCGAGGCCGTGGCCGAGCGTGTGGGCTCGCAGTTCCTGAGCCTGTCGCGGCTCAACGAGAACATCATCGAGACCATGCAGACCGGCGTGCTGGTGGTCGACACCAGCCAGACCATCCGCACCGTCAATGCGTCGGCGCGGCGCCTGCTCGGTGCCGGTGCGACGCCCGGCCAGCCCCTGGGCAGTGCCCTGCCCCAGCTGAGCGAGCGCCTGCGGCACTGGCGGGCCGGCGCGGTCGAGAACGAGCCCCTGGTGGAGCGCGCCGGCGGACGCGAGCTGCTGCCGCGCTTCAACTATCTCGGCTGGGGGCCCGACGCCCCGGTCCTGGTCCTGCTCGAGGACGCGGCCCTTCTGCGCGAACAGGCGCAGCAGATGAAGCTGGCTGCGCTGGGCCGCCTGTCGGCGAGCATTGCGCACGAGATCCGCAACCCCTTGGCCGCCATCAGCCATGCGGGCCAGCTGCTGGCCGAGTCCCCCGGCATTGCCGGCGAGAACCAGCGCCTGCTGTCGATGATCCAGCGCCATGCCCAGCGCATCGACCGGATCATCCGCGACGTGCTCGACCTGTCGCGCCGCGACCCCTCGCGGCAGATCGCCATCGCACTCAAGGACTACATCGTCCGAACCGCGGCCCTCTACCAGGAGAGCCACGCCCAGGCACCGCGCCCGATCGAGATCACCGAGATCGCCCCCGACCTGGCCATCCGCTTCGATCCCGAACACCTCCAGCAGGTGCTGTTCAACCTGTGGGACAACAGCTTCGAGCATGGCAGCCGCCAGGGCACGGCGATCACGGTCCTGGTGCAGGCCGGACGGGACGAGGCCGGCGCCTGGCTGGAGCTGCGGGACAACGGACCCGGAATTCCCGAGCCCCTGCGCGACCGGGTGTTCGAACCCTTTTTCACCACCTACCCCAGCGGCACCGGCCTGGGCCTGTACCTGGCCCGCGAGCTCTGCGAGTACAACCAGGCGCGCCTGGCCTACCTGCCCGGGGCCGGCGCCTGCTTCCGCATCCTGTTTGCCCGGCCGGCGCCCGCCTGAACCTCCTACACTCCGTGCCATGAGCAAAGCCCGCATCCTGATCGTCGACGACGAGCCCGACATCCGTGCCCTGGTGGAGATCACGCTGTCGCGCATGAGCCTGAAGACCGACGCCGCGGCGACGCTGGCCGAGGCGCGCGCCCTGCTGGCCGCGCAGCGCTACGACCTGTGCATCACCGACATGCGCCTGCCTGACGGCAATGGCATCACCCTGGTCGGCGAGATCCAGCGGCAGCATCCGCAAACCCCGGTGGCCGTCATCACCGCCTATGGCAACGCCGAAGCGGCGGTCGAGAGCCTGAAGGCCGGCGCCTTTGATTTCGTGTCCAAGCCGGTGGACCTCACGGCGCTGCGCAAGCTGGTTGACACCGCGCTGCAGCTGCGCGGTCGCAGCGAGCCGGTCGACGAGGACCAGGGCGGGCTGCTCGGCAACCACGAATCGATCCGCCAGCTGCGCAGCCTGATCGAGCGGCTGGCGCGCAGCCAGGCGCCGGTGCACATCGCCGGGGAATCCGGCACTGGCAAGGAACTGGTCGCCCGCCTGATCCACGCCCGGGGGCCGCGGGCCAGCGGCCCTTTCGTGCCGGTCAACTGCGGCGCGATCCCCTCGGAGCTGATGGAAAGCGAGTTCTTCGGCCACCGCAAGGGCAGCTTCACCGGCGCGCACCGCGACAAGGCCGGACTGTTCCAGAGCGCCGAGGGTGGCACCCTGTTCCTCGACGAGGTGGCCGACCTGCCGGCGCACATGCAGGTCAAGCTGCTGCGGGCCCTGCAGGAGCGCGCGGTGAGACCCGTCGGCGGCGAGGCCGAGATCCCGGTGAACGTCCGCGTCATCTCCGCCACCCACAAGAACCTGCAGCAGCTGGTGGCCGCGGGCCAGTTCCGCCAGGACCTCTACTACCGCCTGAACGTGATCGAGGTGCGCACCCCGCCCCTGCGCGACCGGCGCGAGGACATCCCGCTACTCGCCGCCAGCATCCTCGAGCGTCTCGCCCGCAGCCTGGGGGAGACCAGCAGCCCGCGCCTGGACGACTCCGCCCTGCAGGCCCTGCGCAGCTATCCGTTTCCCGGCAATGTCCGCGAACTGGAGAACGTGCTGGAGCGCGCCCTGACCCTCAGCGAGGGAGGCTCGGTGACCGTTGCGGACCTGCAGCTGCGGCAGGGCGCGCCAGCACCCGCGCCCCAGGACGGTGCAGGCGGCGCGCTCGAGGACCAGATGGAGGAGATGGAAAAGCGGGCCATCCGCGAGGCCCTGCAGCAGACGCGCTACAACAAGACCCGGGCGGCCGAGCTCCTGGGCATGTCCTTCCGCTCCCTGCGCTACCGGATCAAGAAGCTGGGACTGGACGAGGATTGAGACCTGGCGGGCCCGGTGGGCCCAGCGCGTGCCGGCCCGCCCGGCCTAGGAAATCCGCCTCCCTGCGTGCGAAGTCGCTTGCAGGGGGAGCCGGGGCGCTCCTACACTCGGCCCCAGATCGCGGCATAGGGAGAGACCGCGGCGTCGATGGCATGGAGCTTGCTCCGCCATCGGGTCAATAGATTTGGAGGTTTCTGTTTGACCAGCTATCGGACTCACGCCGCGCTCTCGCGCGGCGCCATGCTTTCCAAGGCCGGCGTCCGCCGCCGCCGTGCGGGCAGCCTGCGCACCCGCATGCCGATGGACTGGCACCCGGCGGCCCATGACGAGCCGGCGCAGGAAATCCTCCGCAATACCCTGCGCTCCGCCTGCGAGCTGATCGGCGCCGAGCGCGGCTTCGTCATCGCCCTGCGTGAGGACGTCGCCCTCGAGATCGCCTGCACCCGCGCCATGCGCCAGCATGAGCTGCTCGATGCCGTCCTCGGCCCCGCCGCCCGCGCCCTGCACCGCACGCTCAGCGAGCAGGCCATCGGCCTGGCGGATGCCTCCGGCCAGGCCCTGCCGATGCTGGATGGCTACTTCGAGCACAACGCCCCGGCCGTGGTGAGCCTGCCCCTCGAGGTCGGTCCGCGCCAGCGGGGCGCCCTGTGCCTGCTCCGCGCCGATGCACCGCGCACCCTTTCGGACCTCGACTTCGAGATCCTCGAAGCCCTCGCCGGCCAGGCCGCCCTGGCCCTGGCGGCCGCCTCGCAGCAGAACGCCCTCAGCCGCCTGGCCGCCAGCCTGCACGGGTTCGCCGCGGTCCCGCCCGCCTGAGCCCATGGACGCCTCGCGCGGCGGCCCGCCGGGCGAGCCCACGCCCGCGAATTCCGCGGAAGGCGAGCAGTTCCGCCTGGCCGTCCTGCGCCAGGTCCAGGAACTCACCAACGACAACCAGCGCCTGCTGCAGTCGGTCGTCCGCAGCGAGAAGCGCTTCCGCACCCTGGCCAAGTCGGTCTGGCACGTCCAGGAGGAGGAGCGCCGGCGCCTCGCCCGCGAACTGCACGACGGCATCGGCCAGACCCTGACAGCCCTGGCCAACCAGCTGCAACGCATCCACGACGACGCGCGCAATGCCGGCAACCTGGGCCTGCTGCACCGTCTCAACGACGCCCTCGACATCACCCGCGGCGCCCTGCACGACACGCGCGAGCTCTCGCGCCTGCTGCGCCCGACCCTGCTGGATGACCTCGGGCTCGACGCCGCGCTCGGCTGGCTGGCGCGCACCCTGTCGGAGCGCACCGGCCTGGAGATCGAGCTGCAGTCCGGCCTCGACGAGCGCCGCCTGCATCCGGACGTCGAGACCCTGGTGTTCCGCATCACCCAGGAAGCGCTGACCAACGTGATCCGCCACAGCGAGGCGCGCCGCGCCCGCATCGTCGTCGAGCAGATCGGGGTCATGCTGACCCTGCGCGTCGAAGACGATGGCCGCGGCTTCGAGCCGCCGGTGGCCGTCACCCCCGCCAAGCCGACGGCCGGTGGCGGCCTGCGCGGCATGCGGGATCGCGCCGAGCTCTTTGGTGGCCGCGTCGAGGTGCGTTCCGCGCCCGGCGAGGGCACCGTGGTACAACTGCTGCTGTCGCTCGACAGTCACGACATGCCCCAAGCCCTCCCCCGCCCATGACCCCCATCCGACTCCTGGTCGCCGACGACCACACCATCGTCCGCGAAGGCCTGGTTTCCATGCTCGAGGAAACCGGCGAATGCCGCGTCGTCGCCCAGGCGGCCGACGGCTACGAAGCCATGCAGATGGCCCTCAAGACCCAGCCCGACGTGGTGGTCACCGACATCTCCATGCCACGCCTCTCGGGTCTGGAGGTAGTCAAGCGGGTTCGCGCCGAACTGCCCGGCACCCGCACCCTGGTGCTCACCGTCCACGAGGAGGACGAGTACATCCTCCCGATCCTGCGCGCTGGCGCCAATGGCTTCCTCAACAAGGACACCTCGGTCGCCGAGCTGATGACGGCGATCAAGTCGATCCACGGCGGCAAGCCCTACTTCGGTCCGCGCGCGGCCAAGGCCCTGGCCGACCGCCAGCACCGCGGCCGCGACATCAACGCCGACCCCTACTCCAGCCTCACCGCCCGCGAGCGCGAGACCTTCCACCTGGTGATCCAGGGCAAGACCACGAAGGAAATCGCCCAGATCCTCGACATCGGGGTCAAGACGGCCGAGAACCACCGTGCCCGCATGATGGAAAAGCTGGGCCTGCGCAACACCGCCGAGGTGGTTCGCTTCGCCGCCCTGCGCGGCCTGCTGACCTGAAACGCCGCCGCGCGCCACACGCAGCCGGTCCTGCCGACGGCGGGATGCTTACGTCGGCGCACCCGGCCCCGCTATACTTGCGCGGTTAGACGGCTGCGCGGTACCCAGTGCCGGTCCGGCAAGCGCCCGTCGACGGCCAAAAACAGTTTTCGAATCATCTCCTTCAAGGGGTTTTGTTCAATGAGCAATCAAGGCGTGGATCCCGGCCGGCGCCGGTTCCTGACGCTGACCACCTCGGTGGTGGGCGGGGCAGGCGTGGCGGCAGCCGCCTGGCCTTTTCTGGCGTCGCTGAAGCCCAGCGAACGCGCCAAGGCCCTCGGGGCCCCGGTGACCGTCGACATCAGCAAGGTCGAGGCCGGCCAGAAGCTGACCATCGCCTGGCGCGGCAAGCCGGTGTGGATCGTCAAGCGCACCCCGGAGATGATGGCCAACCTCGGCAAGGTCGACGCCGGCGTGCTGCGCGACCCGCAGTCGCAGGAACAGCAGCAGCCCGCCTACATCACCGGTGACGCCCGCGCCCTGAAGCCCGACGTGCTGGTCATGGTCGGTTCCTGCACCCACCTGGGCTGCTCGCCGACCTTCCGCCCGGACACCCCGGCCCCCGAAATCCGCGCCGACTGGCACGGCGGCTTCTTCTGCCCCTGCCACGGCTCCATGTTCGACCTCTCCGGCCGCGTCTACGCGGGCGTTCCGGCCCCGTCGAACCTGGTCGTTCCGCCCCACCGCTACGAGGGCGACACCACCATCGTGATCGGCGAAGACCCGACCGGAGCGGCATAAATGGCGATCATCCCGAACCCGCACAAGACGACCGGCTTCCTCGGCTGGATCGACGACCGCTTCCCGCTCACCAAGCTCTGGAAGGATCACCTCGCCGAGTACTACGCGCCGAAGAACTTCAACTTCTGGTACTACTTCGGCTCGCTGGCCCTGCTGGTGCTGGTCAATCAGCTGCTGACCGGCATCTTCCTGACCATGCACTACAAGCCGGATGCGGCGCAGGCCTGGGACAGCGTCGAGTACATCATGCGTGACGTGCCCTGGGGCAACGTCATCCGCTACCTGCATTCGACGGGCGCCAGCGCCTTCTTCATCGTCGTCTACCTGCACATGTACCGCGGCCTGCTCTACGGCTCCTACCGCAAGCCGCGCGAGCTGCTGTGGGTGTTCGGCATGCTGATCTTCTTCGTGCTCATGGCCGAGGCCTTCTGCGGCTACGTGCTGCCCTGGGGCCAGATGTCCTACTGGGGCGCGCAGGTGATCATCTCGCTGTTCGGCGCCATCCCCGTGATCGGTCCGGACCTCGTGATCTGGGTGCAGGGCGACTACATCCCCTCCGATGCCACGCTCGGCCGCCTGTTCTCGCTGCACGTGATCGCCCTGCCCTTCGTGCTGGTGGGCCTCGTGGTGGCGCACATCATCGCGCTGCATGAAGTCGGCTCGAACAACCCGGACGGCATCGAGATCAAGAAGAAGAAGGATGCCAACGGCATCCCGCTCGACGGCATTCCCTTCCACCCGTACTACACGGTGAAGGACATCGTCGGCGTCAGCGTGTTCCTGATCATCTTCCTGGGCATCGTGTTCTTCGCCCCGGATGGCGGCGGCTGGCTGCTCGAGAAGCCGAACTTCACCCCGGCCAACCCGCTGGTGACCCCGGAGCACATCACCCCGGCCTGGTACTTCGGCGCCTTCTACGCGATGCTGCGTGCGGTGCCGGACAAGCTGATGGGCGTGATCACGATGTTCGCGGCCGTGCTGATCCTGTTCACGCTGCCCTGGCTGGACCGCTCGCCGGTCAAGTCGGTGCGCTACAAGGGCCGGATCTTCAAGACCGCCCTGGCCCTGTTCACGGTGAGCTTCGTGCTGCTGAGCTACTACGGCATGCAGCCGCCGAGCACCGCCGGCACGATCATCTCGCGCCTGGGCACCATCATCTATTTCGCCTTCTTCCTCCTCATGCCCTGGTACAGCAAGATCGACCAGACCAAGGCCGAACCGGAGCGCGTGACCTATGCTGCGCACTAAGCTCTCCCTGAAGGCGCTGCTGCTCGCCGGCGGCTTGCTGGCGGGTGGTTCCGCCGCGGCCGCGGGCGGCCATGCGCTGCCCTACAAGTTCACGCCGGACACGGGCAACGAGTCCTCGCTGCAACGCGGCGCCCGCAACTACATGAACTACTGCTCGGGCTGCCACTCCATGCGGCACCTGCGCTACGGCCGCCTGGCCCAGGACCTCAACATCCCCGAGGACCTGCTCAGGGCCAACCTGATGTTCACCTCGGACAAGCCGGGCGACCACATCATCTCGGCGATGCCGGCCGAGGCGGCCACGTGGTTCGGCCAGCAGCCGCCCGACCTGACGGTCGAGACGCGCATGCGCGGTGCGGACTGGGTCTACAACTACCTGATGACCTTCTACGCGGATGCCTCGCGCCCGCTGGGCACCAACAACCTGGTGCTGCCCGGCGCCTCGATGCCGCACGTGCTCGCCGAGCTGCAGGGCGTGCTGGTCAAGGAGGAGCCCGCCGCCGAGGGCGCCGACGCGCATGGCGCCGGCCACGCCAAGGGCCCGGGCCTGCACCTGGCCAGCCCCGGCAAGCTGTCGCCGGACGACTACGCCAAGTTCGTGGCCGATACCGTGAACTTCATGGCCTATGCCGCGGAGCCGGGTCGCGCCGGCCGCATCAGCCTCGGCATCAAGGTTCTGCTGTTCCTGTTCGCCTTCACCACGCTCGCGTACCTGCTGAAGCGCGAGTTCTGGAAGGACGTGCACTGAGAGCCTCGCGGCTCTCGCGCCCGGGATGAGCACGGCGCCGTTCATGCTGAAGCCTTCAGCCATGAACGGCGCCGTTTCATTTGGGGCCTGAACCATGGCCATCCCGGCTCGCAGCAAGTATGTGATGGAGGCCAAGCCCGCGCCGCGGGCGGGTCTCACCCTCTTCTGTGCGCGTGACAGCATTGCCTGCCTGTGGGCGCGCATCGTGCTGGCCGAGAAGGACGTCGACGGGGCGCGCATCGAGTGGGTGAGCGCCGGCAAGCCACATCACGATCTGCTGTTGCTGAACCCCTCGGGTTCGCTACCGACCCTCGCGGATCGCGACACCGTACTGTTCCCGGCCGGGATCGTTGCCGAGTACCTGGACGAACGCTATCCGCATCCGCGCCTGCTGCCTGCCGACCCCGCCGCGCGTGCGCGCGTGCGCATGGTCCTGGCCCGCATCGAGGCCGAGCTCTACCCGCTGGCTGCCGGCATCCTCGCGGCACCCAAGTCGGTCGAGGCCAAGGCGGCCCGCAAGCAGCTGGGCGAGAGCCTGATCGCCAGCAGCCGTCTGTTCCCGCAGCGCGGCTGGTGCCTGGGCCTGGACTACAACCTGGCCGATTGCGCCTGGGCCGCCCTGCTCGCGCGCCTGCCGGCACTGGGCATGAAGCTGCCGGCGGATCCCGCGCTGCAGCGCTATGCCGAACGGCTGCTGCTGCGGCCGAGCGTACAATCGGCCCTCCGCTGAACTTCCTGCCGCCCGCGCCTGCGGGACGTCCATCGCCGCCACCATGTCCCGCTCCCGCCGCCCCTACCTGATCCGCGCCATCCACGAGTGGTGCTGTGACAACGGCTATACCCCGCACCTGCTGGTGGCAGCCGACTACCCCGGTGTCGTCGTTCCGCGTGAATTCGTGCAGGAAGGGCGCATCACGCTCAACGTGAGTCCCATGGCGGTGCAGAACCTGAACCTGCAGAGCGAGCCCCTGTGGTTCTCTGCCCGCTTCGGCGGCAAGAGCTTCGACGTGCAGGTGCCGGCGGGGGCCGTACTGGCGGTGTTTGCCCGCGAGAACGGCGAAGGGGTGCTGTTCGGCGAGGTCGAAAACGCCGAGGGCGAAGCACCCCTGGCGGCTCCCGGAGGTCATCACCCGGAACCCGAGCCGCCCAAGCCGCCGCGCCCGGGCCGACCCCAGCTGCGTGTGGTGAAGTAGCCCCGCGGGCACGCGACCCGCGACTGTCAGGGCCGGCCTACTTGCTGCGTCGACCAGCCCCTAGGGAAAAGCCGTAGCCGCGACGCATTGATCTGTGCAGAATGCGCCTGTTACGCCGGGCGCCCCGTTCGGCGCGCTGTCCCGACGTCCGTTCCTTTCGTTCCGAACCCGGATTGCCATGATCTCCCCCCAGATCCGCCGCCTCAAGGTCCTGCTCGCCGCCCCCCTGCTGCTCTCGATGCCCGCCGCGCACGCGGTCAGCTTCAGCCTCCAGGAGGGCGAGGTCGAGGGCGTCCTCAACACCACCCTGACCTATGGCGCCGCCTGGCGCATGCAGGACCGGCACTCCAGCCTGGTCGGCAAGGCCAACAACGATCCGGACGGCTGCAACGGCATCAACCAGTCCTGCCAGGGTCTGTTCAAGGACCAGATCTATCCGTCGCAGGTGCTGTTCCGCACGCCGGGCCAGTACAGCATGCGCAACGACGACGGCAACCTGAACTACGACCGTCATGACATGACGCAGCAGGTGGGCAAGATCACCCAGGACCTGACGCTCACCTACGGCGACTTCGGCTTCTTCGCCAAGTGGCTGTACTTCTACGACTTCACCAACAACGACTTCAACGAGTACCACCCCAACCGCATCACGCCGGAAAACGTCGGCTTGGTCGGCTCGGACATCAACAATCCCGAAACCGCCGATCCCGATGCCTCGAACCGCTACTTCGAGCACACCTACGGCGAGGGCGGCGTGGTCCGCAACAAGCGCCGCAGCGGCGGGATCCTCAACCAGATCGGCACCGACCTGCAGGTCCTCGACTTCAATGTCTATGGCCGCGTGCCCTTCATCGGCGAGCGCGAGCTGTCGTTCAAGATCGGCCGCCAGACCGTGAACTGGGGCGAGTCCACCCTGCTGGTGGTCAACTCGGTGAACCAGGCCCAGCCGGTCAACGCCAACAACCTGTATCGCGTCGGCTTCGCGGTGGAAGAGGTATTCACGCCGGTGGGCATGGCCTTCCTGAGCACCGAGCCCTTCGCCAACGCCACCATCGAGGCCTACTACCAGTACGAGTGGAAGCCGCTGGAAGCCCCGGCCCCTGGCAGCTTCCTGTCCTTCGTCGACCTGGGCACCTACAACACCGGCGACAACCCCAACCTGAGCTTCGGCAGCGCCGCCGAAGATCCGGATCGCGCCTTCCGCGGCGACAGCGCCGACACCCAGACGGGCTATCTCGACAACCCGCTGACCCTGATCACCCCGATCAGCGCCACGGTCCAGCGCCTGCCGGATCGCAATGCCCGGGACAGCGGCCAGTTCGGCCTGGCCTTCAAGTACTACGCCGAGGAGCTGGGCAGCGGCACCGAGTTCGGCCTGTACTTCATGAACTACCACTCGAAGCTGCCGTACGTCAGCTTCATGTCCACCGACGCCAGCTGCGCCCGTCGCGAGGGCAACGAGAACGGCATCGATGCCAACAACACCGCCAGCTTCCTGGCAGCCTGCCCCAACCTGCCGGTGCTGACCAACGAGATGGCGCGCATGCAGCTCCAGGCCGATACGCTCGACCTGATCCAGCGCAACCTCACCAGCAGCCCCCAGAACTTGGTGCCGCTCCTCCTGGAGCTGGGCGTGTCACCCGACACCGTCCCGCTCCTGCTCGGCAACCCGGCCGCTCTGGCGGCCGCGCTCGGCGGCCTGGCCGTCGGCGGCGATTCCAGCGCCACCACCATGCGCGATGCCGTGCCACTCGACTCGGGCAAGATCTTCTTTGAGTACCCCGAGAACCTGAAGATGTTCGGCCTGAGCTTCAACACCTCGATCGGGGACTACTCGATTCAGGGTGAAGTGGCCTATCGCCCGGACGCGCCGCTGCAGGTATCGATTGCCGACCTGTCCTTTGCCGCGGCCGGCCCGACGCTGACCCGCTGCCACGACCCCAACCTGGGTTGCGCCGGCAGCACGACGGGCGTGGGCTTTGACGAGAACGGCAACCGTATCCTCTACGGCTCCAGCGACTTCGGCGGCAGCTTCAACGACACCATCAACATCCTGCTCGGCCATGCGCCCGGCTCGGCCCGCGCCTTCCCGAACTACATCATTCCCTACCGCGGCGGCGTGCTCGGCGAGAATGCGCCGAACAGCTACATCCGCGGCTACGAGGAGTTCGATACCTTCCAGTTCAACCTGGGCTTCACCCAGGTGTTCGGTGCCACCGACAACCCCTTCGGCGCCGACCAGATCCAGTTCGTCGGCGAGTTCGGCGCTACCTGGGTGCCGGACCTGCCCTCGCTCGACGTGCTCCAGATCGACGCCCCGGGCGTGTTCACGCATGCCAGCGCCGGTGCCGACGGCTCGGGATTCCGCCTGCGCGACCCCTCGCAGCCCTTCGACGCCACCACCAACCCTTACCTGCCGGTGGGCGGTTATGCCCAGGCCTGCACCCCGGACAACGTCACCTGCGTGATGGGACCGGACGGCACGCGCTTCAACCCGCGCCAGGCCGACCTCGACGCCTTCGTCGACAAGTTCTCCTGGGGCTATCGCCTGATCGCCATCGTCAAGTACGAGAGCGTGTTCCCCGGCATCAGCTTCCAGCCCTTCATCATCTGGGCCCATGACGTTAACGGCACCGCCCCCGGTCCCGCCGAGAACTTCGTCGACGGCCGCAAGCAGGCGCTGGTGAACCTCGAGACTCGCTATAAGTCGGACCTGTCCTTCACCGTGGGCTACGCCTGGTTCACGGGCGGCGGTGCCAGCAACCTGTACCGCGACCGCGACTTCGCCCAGGCCTACCTGAAGTACCAGTTCTAGACCCTGACCGTCAGGGTTCGCCTGACAGACCCCCGCCGCCCTCCGGGCCGCGGGGGTTTTCTTTGGCAGCAACCCTGCAGGCCGCCTGTAGGACAAACACCAAACCCCTCTACGGGTGATTTTTTTTGTTCGTGCCCGGTAGTAAATTCAGCCTGTCCCATTGCCTCCGGGTGGCAGTGGCGCACACCAACAACATCTGGGGAGTCGTTATGCGTCTGTCTGCCATCGCTTGCGGTATCGCCGCGAGCTTCGCCCTGAACCCTGCCCTGGCGCAGGAGCCGGAACCGATCACCGGCCAGGACATCACCGAGCCGACGATGGAAGCGGCGCCCGCCGAGCCGGCACCGGAGGCCGCCGCTCCCTCCGAGCCGGTAGTGGTCGAGGAGACCGAGACCTCCGTCGTGACCGAGCAGACCACGACGCGCAGCTTCGGCGCCCAGCACTATCTCGGGGTCATGGGGACCTACACCGATCCCGACAAGGACCGCAGCATCAATGGCGCCGATGTCGACTACGCCGCGGGCTTCAGCGTCCTGTACGGCTGGCAGAGCGAGGACCAGTGGGGCTTCGAGATCCAGGGTTTCAACGAGACCTTCGAGACCGGCGACCCGGCGCGCACTGACTGGTACCGCTATGGCCTCAATGTCGATCTGTTCTACGCCTTCGGCGACCGCACCTCGTTCACGCCCTTCGTGCTGATCGGCGCCGGCGCCAACTATGACGACGTGTATCCGGCCGAGGACAAGACCAGCTGGTTTGCCAATGCCGGCGTCGGCTTCGTCACCGCTCCCTTCACCCGCATCGGCGACCTGCGCCTGCGCGGTGAGGCCCGCTACATCCACGACGATTTCGAGAGCGGCTACGGCGATATCCGCTATGCCCTCGGCATCGAGATCCCGCTGTTCGCCGAGCGCGACGCCGCCGTGGCCGAGATCGAGCGCGACGCCCGCGTCGTGGCCCTCATTGATGGCCTGGCCGACAGCGACGGCGACGGCGTGATCGACGAGAAGGACCAGTGCCCGGGCACCCCGACCGGCACCCGCGTCACCGGCGAAGGCTGCCCGCTGCCGAAGATCATGGAACTCAAGGGCGTGACCTTCGAGTTCGATGGCACCCGACTGCGCCCCGATGCGCAGACGATCCTGGACGGCGCCAGCGACGTGCTGCTGCGCTACCCGGACATGAAGGTCGAGATTGCCGGACACACGGACAGTGTCGGCAGCGAGGCCTACAACCAGAATCTCTCCGAGGGTCGTGCCGCCTCGGTGCGTGAGTACTTCATCGGCAAGGGAGTGCCGGACGGCCAGATGACGTCGAAGGGCTATGGTGAAAGCCAGCCGCTGGTCGACAACGCCACGGCCGAAGGCCGCGAGCGCAACCGTCGCGTCGAACTGCGTATCCAGAACTGATCCCCCCGATTTGGAGTTTCCCCATGCGTAATACCCTGACCCTGAAACAGGTCCTTGCCGCCGGCCTCATCGGCTTTGGCACCCTCGGCCTCGTTGGCTGCAGCGCCGATGGCGACGGCAGCAACCTGGGTGGTGGTGGCGGTGGCGGCACCGGCACCGACTGCGGCGCCGACGGCATCTGCGGCAACGCCGATGACAACGGCGGCTTCGGCCCGAACGACGGCACCAACGAGTCCCCCGTCGTGACCGACAACGACGGCGACGGCACGGCCACGGACACGCCGGACGATGCCGTCGTCGGCACCGATCCGAACGGCAACCCGATCGTCGGCAACTTTGTCTGCGATGCGGGCGTGCCGACCGGCACGACCACCACCGACGGCTCGGGCGGCCTCGTCGGCGGCGCGGTATCCGACCTGCTCGACCTGCTCGGTGGCGGCTCGCTGCCGACGCTGACCAACAGCGTGGTCGATGCCGGCCAGGCGATCGACTACGCCCTGCCGACCTACTCGACCTTCACGGTCACGGCCAGCGGCCTGGGCATCCTCAATTTCGTCGCCCAGGATTTCCGCATGGGCCGCGTGATGCAGCCGGGCGAGTACGCCGTGGTCGGCGTGTCCTTCCCGACCGCCACCGTCGAGGCCTCGGTGGCCAACAGCGTGGTGGTGACGACCTTTGCCGACGCCAATGCCGACGGCATTCCGCAGGATGCGGAGCAGCAGGAGACCATGACCGTCGACATCACCAATGTCGATCTGCTGGGTGCCGTGGGTGGCAATGCGCCGCTGTGGCTGGGCCTGCAGGCGAAGCAGCCCTTCAACCTGGTGCGTGTGTCGCAGCTCAACCAGCTGATCTCGGCCAACGTCGGCGAGTCGATGTACCTGCACGAGATGTGCACGGACGGCCACTTCGTCGCGGCGCCGTAAGCAACCTGCTCGTGTCGAAGGGGGCGCGGTGGCGACACCGCGCCCTTTTTCGTGGGCGCTGCCTGCCGAGCCTAGGCAGCCCGCGCCAGGCGCAAGGGACGCTCGGCAGGTCCGGCCTGGTTGAGGTGATCGAGCGCCACCCAGCGGATCACCCGGATGTGGCCGTCCTGGTCCTCGGCCAGCGCCGTGCAGGACTCCACCCAGTCGCCGCAGTTGTAGTAGGTCACGCCCTCCATCGGACGCGCCTCGGCATGATGGATGTGGCCGCAGACCACCCCGTCCAGCCCCCGCCGCCGGCATTCCCGCACCAGCGAATCCTCGAAGGTCGAGACGATGTTCACGGCCGTCTTCACGTGTTGCTTGGCGAAGGCCGACAGCGACCAGTAGCGCATGCCCATCA
Organism: Solimonas sp.; assembly: GCA_036275615.1. Lineage (GTDB taxonomy): Bacteria > Pseudomonadota > Gammaproteobacteria > Nevskiales > Nevskiaceae > Solimonas. The sequence goes on along the minus strand of DASUDL010000019.1, from coordinate 6,100 downwards.
GTGAGCGGGCGCGGTTGAACCACTGGTTGAAGCGCATCGTGCCCTCGTAGATCGCATCACCGGCCAGGGCGATCCACTTGTGGTAGCGGGTGATCACATCGAACAGGTCGCCGTGGATCACCAGCAGACGCCGGCCATCGGCGGTCTCGTGCACATGCTCGTTGACCAGGCGGATGTTGCCGATTTCCAGGCGGTAGTCGACGAACTTGCGCAGGAACTCGTCGTGGTTGCCGGTGACGTAGATCACCTCGGTGCCGCGCTTGGCGCGGGTCAGCACCTTGCGTACCACGTTGGTGTGCTCCTGGGGCCAGTACCAGCCGGAGCGCAGCTTCCAGCCATCGATGATGTCGCCGACGAGGTAGAGCCGGTCGCAGCTGTGCTGCTTGAGGAAGTCCACCAGATGCTCGGCCTTGCAGCCGGGCGTACCGAGGTGCACGTCGGAGATCCAGATCGTACGGTAGTGGGTCTTGGCGTCCTCGCGCGCGGAGGCCGAGGAGCCGGCCACGCGGGGCAAGGAGGAGCGGGTACGGCGCGGCGAGGTCTTTTCCTTTTTCACGCAGGTAGCCTGCCGGCATCCGGTGGCCCGCTCATGACAGGACCGTGACCGTTCGGTGACAGCCGCGGCCCGGCGGGGCGGCGGCGCGCCGCGGCTCAGACCGTCGCCGGGACCACCGGATCGCCGTGTCGCCACAGATACCAGCAGGCCACCGTGCGGTACGGCGCCCAGGGGGCGACGATCTTCAGGGTGCGCGCCTCCGACAGCAGGCGCCCTCGTCCGTAAAGCTGGTTGATGCCGCGGCGCAGGCCCACGTCGTCCATCGCGAACAGGTCGAGGCGATGCAGGGCGAACATCAGGAACATTTCGGCGGTCCAGCGACCGATCCCCGGCAGCGCGTCCAGCACCTCGATCGCCGCCTCATCGTCGAGGCGCCGCAGGCGCCGGAAGTCGAGGTGGCCCTCAACATGGGCCCGGCCCAGGTGCTGCAGCCACTGTGTCTTGGACCCCGACAGGCCACAGGCCCGCAGCGCGGCGGGGTCGGCCGCCGCCAGGCGCCGGTCGGAGATTCGGCCGCGCTCGCCGAAGGCCGCGACGACGCGCGCCTGGATGGTCTCGGCGGCACGGCTGGACAGTTGCTGGCTGATGATCGAGGCACACAGCACCTGGAAGGGATCGCGGCGCTTGGCCGCCAGGCCGCAGGGTCCATGCCGCTCAATGAGGCGCGCCATCACCGGGTCGACGGCGCCCAGGTGGCGTTCGGCGTCGCGCAGCTGCTCGTGGATGCGGGGCATGGACGCTCCAGGGTCAGAGTCTGGGTCTAGGGCCGGCCCCGGCTTGGCGCCGCCGGCTCGGCGCTACAATGCCATAAACCCCTTTCGGTTCCGCGCCGTGCTGTTCACCTTCTTCTTCACCCTGCGCCAAGCCGGCCTCAAGCCCAGCCTCAAGGAGTTCCTGATGCTGCTGGAGGCGCTGTCGAAGCACGTGGCGATCTTCTCGCTCGAGGACTTCTACCATCTGTCGCGCTCGGCGCTGGTCAAGGACGAGACCCAGTTCGACCGCTTCGACCGCGCCTTCGCGGCCTACTTCAAGGGCGTCGAGGCCGTGACCGGCGAGCTCTTCGGGCAGATCCCGGACGAGTGGCTGCGCAAGATGGCCGACCGCCATTTCAGCGAGGAGGAGAAGGCCAAGATCGCCGCGCTTGGCGGTCTCGACAAGATCCTCGAGACCTTGCAGAAACGCCTCGAAGAGCAGAAGGAGCGCCACGAGGGCGGCAACAAGTGGATTGGCACCAATGGCACCTCGCCCTTCGGCCACGGCGGCTTCAACCCCGAGGGCGTGCGCATCGGCGGTACCGGCGGACAGAAGTCGGCGGTCAAGGTCTGGGAGCAGCGCGAGTACCGCAACCTCGACGACTCCATCGAGCTGGGCACCCGCAACATCAAGCTGGCGCTGCGCCGCCTGCGCCGCTTCGCGCGCGAGGGCGCACCCGAGATCCTCGACCTGGATGACACCATCGCCAGCACCGCCCGCAATGCCGGCTACCTGGACATCAAGATGGTCCCGGAGCGCCACAACGCGGTGAAGGTACTGCTGTTCCTGGACGTGGGCGGCTCCATGGAGCCGCACATCAAGGTCTGCGAGGAGCTGTTCTCGGCGGCCAAGACCGAGTTCAAGCACCTCGAGTACTTCTACTTCCACAACTTCATCTACGAGACGGTGTGGAAGGACAACGCGCGCCGGCACAGCGAGAAGATCCCGGTCTACGACATCCTTCACAAGTACACGGCCGACTACAAGGTGATCTTCGTCGGCGACGCGACCATGAGTCCCTACGAGATCGTCCACCCCGGCGGCAGCGTCGAGCATTGGAACGAGGAGGCCGGCGCGGTCTGGATGAAGCGGGTCATGGACCACTTCCCGCGCCTGGTCTGGCTCAATCCCGAGCACCCCGAGCGCTGGGAGTACACGCCCTCGATCCAGGTCGCCAACGAGCTGCTGGGCAAGGAACGCATGTTCCCCATGACCCTCTCCGGCCTCGAACTGGCCATGCGCCGCCTCACCCATTGAGTGCGTGCTGCCGGGGTCAGCCGCTAGAATCCCGCCGGTATTCCACAAGAATCCACGTTTCCAACAAGGAGAGTCGTCATGTCCGGCATGAGCGCCCTGATCGGTTTTACCGCCTGGACCCTGGCCCTGGTCGCCCTCGTGGTGAGCTGGCGCGTGCTGGAGGTCCTGCGCGGCAAGGCCGCCAACAGCTGGGGCCGCGGCGGCGCAATCGCCGTCCCGGGCCTGGTGACCCGCGCCGAGCATGCGCACATGAACTGCATCGAGAACCTGCCGGTCTTCGCCGTGGTGGTCCTGGCGGCACAGGCGCTCGGCAAGACCGCCGGCGTTGATGCGCTCGCCGCCTACGTGCTCTATGCGCGCATCGCCCAGAGCGTGACCCATCTGGTCGGCACCTCGCACTGGCTGGTGCTGCTGCGGGCCACGTTCTACTCGGTGCAGATCGCGATCATCGCCTACCTGTTGTGGGGCCTCTGCGCTTGAAGCCTTCGACACGCCGGCGTCTGCAGCGCTGGGTCGCCGGCATCGCGATCGCGGTGCCGGTGTTCGTGCTGCTGTGCAACCGCTGGGTGATCAACAGCTCGGACGCCTACATCTACAAGGATTGGGCGCTGCTGCCGATGAACGACTTCGGCGTGGTGCTCGGCACCAGCCGCTATCTCGAGAACGGCAAGCCCAGTCCCGAGTTCAACGGCCGCATCGCCGCGGCCGCGGAGCTGTACCGGGCCGGCAAGGTGCGTCACCTGGTCGTCAGCGGTGCCAATCCGGATGCCAGCTACAACGAGCCGCGCGCCATGCGGCGGGCGCTGGTCAAGGCCGGGGTGCCGGAGAAGGCCATCACGCTCGACTTCGCCGGCTTCCGTACCTTTGATTCGGTGGTTCGCGCCGAGGCGGTGTTCGGCCTGCACCAGTTCACGCTGGTGACCCAGCGCTATCACAGCTACCGCTCGGTGTTCCTCGGCCGCAAGCTCGGGCTGCGGGTCGTGGCCTACCTGGCCCCGGCGCGCGCCGACGGTGGCATGGGCGTGCGCAATCCGCCGCGTGAAGTGCTGGCGCGGGTGCGCGCGGTGCTCGACATCTTCCTGCTGCGCACCCAGCCGCGCTTCCTCGGCGAGCCGGAGCATATCGAGATGATGGTGCCGGGCGAAGAGCAGCTGCCGGCCGATCCGGCGCTGCCGCCCGGCGAGATCCCGCTGACGCCCGAGGCCGAGGGCGCGTGAACCGCAGCATCACCTGAGCGGGACAGAAAAAGGGCCGGCATTGCCGGCCCTTTTCCGTTCCCCGGCACCGCCCCGTTCAGAACGAGTACTTCACCACCGCGTCGATGAAGTCGCGGTCGCCCAGCAGGTTGGCGTTGCCGCCGTCGAAGTAGCGGGTGTAGCCCAGCTCGGCCGACCATTCCTGCAGGTAGAAGCCGCTGACACTCAGCTGCAGCATCTTGCGGTCCTCGACGAAGTTGGTCACCGGCGTCGGGGTTACGCCCTTCACGTCGTGGTCGAAGCGCAGGGTCGGCTCGACGCGGATCGGTCCGATCAGGTTGTTGTAGGACAGGCGTGCGACCAGCTTGTAGCCCCAGGAGAAGTCGGTGGCGTAACCGTCCGTCTGTACCGGAATGGTGGTGCCCAAGGCGGCAGAGACGAAGCCGGCGGCAAAGGGATCGCCCGGGGTGTAGGTGCCCGGCCCGTCATAGCGCAGCTGCGATTCCGGCGGCAGGTCATGCACGTACACGCCGCCGGCTTCCGCGAGCAGCACCAGCTGGTCGCTGCCGAGCCAACCAATGGGACCGACCAGCCGGGTCAGGCCCAGGTCCACCTGGCTCACGTCATGGCGACGCCAGCCGCGCAGGTAGGGCTTGCCGAGCGCACAGCCCAGCACCGGGCAGGGCGCGGGGGTCAGCTGGCTGGGCAGGCCCACGCCCGCGAGCAGCACCTCGACGTCGTCGATCTGCAGCGGCTGGTCGACCTTGTAGCTGTACTCACCCTGGATCGACCAGTCGCCGACCGCGGTATTGAACGACAGGCCGTAAAGCTGGATGTCCTCCGGATACTCGACGAAGTAGCGACCGGTGACCGTCGAGGGCTCGGCGAAGGTGGCCTTGGGCACGCCCGAGATCAGCGGCAGGCGGCTGTGGTAGTTCATCGCGTACAGCGACAGGTCCATCTCGTTGAGCGCCGGGATGCTGAAACCCAGCTTGCCGCCGTACTGGCCGTCGTTGCCCGGCTCGCGGTCGGCTTCGCGCGGGATCGTGCTGCCCGGACTGTTCTCGTTGGGCAGGCCGAAGCCGATGTTGGCACGGGTACCGCCGATGCCGGCAAAGTCATTCGACGACCAGTAGGTGCCCGAAGCATCGATCGTCGTCGACTCCCAGTCGAGCTGGTAGAAGGCCTCGACCGACACGCTGCCGAAGGGGCTGAACGAGACCCAGGCCATGTTGGTTGGCAGCAGCAGTTCGTCGATTTCGAAGCCCGGCACCCGCTGCTGGTTCTGGTCGAAGGTCAGGATGCTGTTGATGCCGTGCAGGATGAAGGTCGACTCGCCCCAGTTGATCACCTGGCGGCCGATGCGGAAGGCCGCCGGCCGGCCCGCCAGATTGAAGCTGCCGAAGAAGTAGGCATCGAGCAGGTCGGCGTCATTGCCGACTTGGTCGCGTACCGCCGCGGTCTTGGCCCTGTACTCCGAGATCGGGGCTTCCTTGCCGACACCGTAGTCGCCGAGGTCGAAGAAGTCGTAGTTGTTGAGGCGCTCGTTGAACAGGTAGCTGCCGCGCACGAAGACCCCGAAGTCGCCGCGCGAGATGGTGAGGTCCGAAGTGATCTTGGCGGCTGCCGAAACGACCTCGCCGGAATCGAAGGCCAGGTTGCCGTCGTCGCCATTGGTGGAGAAGGCCAGGCCGCCGTTGCCGCGGCCGACCAGGTTGCGGTCACGCGACTCGACGCGCCAGGAGGCACCGGCCGACATCTTGGTGTCCAGCTGCAGCACCAGTCCGTCACGGTCCTGGGTCCAGGCCTGGGCCTGTCCGCTGAAGCAGGTGGCGGCGGCCAGGGCGATGAGATGCTTGTTGTTCATGTTGTGTTCTCCTCGGTCGTCGGCTCAGGGGGCGCAGCCGGCGATGCTCAGCACGCGGCCGTTGGTCGCCACGAAGGCCGCCGCCTGACGCTGCATCTCGCAGGTCACGAGCGCATTGGCCGCGGGGCTCAGGATCGAGCCATGGTCCCCCTGGTTGAAGCGCACCACGGCATGCAGTGCCGGGCCGGTCGGGGAGCCGGTGACCGAAGCGGCGGCCGGGACGTCGAGGCCGTCACCCTGGGTCGGGCCGGGCACGAACTCCAGGCCCAGGGCCCGCGCCAGCGGATCGCTGCCGGAGAGGTATCCGGACAGCGGCAGCGTGTCGATCGCCGGGCAGGCCGGGTTGCCGGCCACCGCGCAGTTCGGCACCACGCCGTCACCGACCACCTCGAACATCAGCAGGGGATGGTTCGCGGCGGCGGCCTGGGCGTAGTTGAGCGGATCGCCCGAATCCACGAGGGTCTGCGCGAA
>DASUDL010000018.1:0-16006 GCA_036275615.1 Solimonas sp. | reverse complement strand
ATGCGCACGTCCGGACCGATCACCGTGTAGGGCCCAACCTCGACGGTCGGGTGCAGTTCGGCGCGGGGATCGATGACCGCGGTGGGATGGATGCGGCTCATGTCACGCTTCCCCGGATTCATTGACACGCTTGGCGTCCTTGAGGACGCACATCATCTCGGCCTCGCAGGCGAGTTCCTCGCCCACCCGGGCCACCGCCTTGAACTTCCACAGATCACGCTTCTGCTTGTCCAGCTCCACACGGAACGTGAGCTGGTCGCCAGGAACGACAGGCCGCTTGAAGCGGCAATTGTCGATGCCGGCAAAGTACAGGATGAAGCCCGAGTCCTTGCGCAGGCTGGAGCGCTGCACGGCCAGGATGCCGCAGGCCTGGGCCATGGCCTCCAGCATGATCACGCCGGGCATGGTCGGCAGACCCGGAAAATGGCCCGGGAAGAAAGGTTCGTTGTAGGTGACATTCTTGATCGCGGTCAGCACGCGTCCGTCTTGCTCGATGCCGATGACCCGGTCGATCAGCAGGAAGGGATAACGGTGCGGCAGGATCTCGAGGATGTCTCGGATATCAAGCGTGGTCTTGCTCATCGTCCTTGTCTTCCGATGCAGCCAGGTCGAGGTGCCGTTCCAGGGCACGGATACGGTCCTCGTAGCGCCCCAGGCGCCGGATGCGGGCGATGGCCCGGCGCCAGTCGCGCGCCTCCATCATCGGCATGCCGGAGCCATAGACGCCCTTGGCCGGAATGTGGCCCGTGACCATGGTGCGGCCCAGGAGGATCACGTCGTCGCCGATCTCCAGGTGGCCGGAGATGCCACAGGCGCCGCCGATCATACAGCGCGCGCCGATGCGGGTTGAGCCGGCGATGCCGGTGCAGGCGGCGATGGCGGTATGCATGCCGATGTGGACGTTGTGCGCCACCTGGATCAGGTTGTCGAGCCGCACGCCGTTCTCGATCACGGTGTCGTCGATGGCGCCGCGGTCGATGCAGGTGTTGGCCCCGATCTCGACATCGTCGCCAATGCGCACGCTGCCGAGCTGGGGCACCTCCTCCCAGCCAGCAGGCCCGCGCGCATTGCCGAAGCCGCGTGAGCCGATCACGGCTCCGGGTTGCGCCACCAGGCGCGCGCCGATCAGCACGCGCGGCCCGATCGTGACCTGCGCCACCAGACGCGAGCCGGCACCGATGCGGCTGTCGCGACCGATCACGCAGCCGGGTCCGATGTATACGCCCTCGCCCAGCTCCACGCCGGACTCGATGACCGCGTTGGCTCCGACGAAGCAGCCGGGTCCCAGGCGCGCGCTGTCCGAGACCACCGCCCCGCCCTGGATTCCGGGCTGGAAGGCGCGGTCGGGATCGAACAGGCGGGCGATGCGGGCGTAGGCCAGGTAGGGATCCTTGGCCACCAGGCCGGGGAGCCGCAGGCCACCGGCGTCGCGCGGCGAGACAATCACCGCGGCCGCACGGGTGTCGCCGAGCTGCGCCCGGAACTTCGGCGAGTTGAGAAAGCTGATGCAGCCGGGCTTGCCGGGGGCCAGCCCGCAGACTCCGGTGATCGGCGTCTTGCCCTCGCCCACCAGGGTGAGCTCGAAGCGGGCCGCCAGCTCCTGCAGCGTGATCGTGGTCATGGCGCTCCAAACGACAAGGCCGGGATCAGCATAGTCAGCGAATCCCGGCCTTGCCAGCCCGTTGCCGGGCCGCAGAAGAGTGTCGACTTACTTGGTGGTCTGCAGGCGCTTGACCACGTCGGCCGTGATGTCGTACTCCGGAGCGGCGTAGACCGGGTTCTCGACCACGACCGCCACGCCCTTCTCCTTGGCCACCTGCTCGATCACGGTCTTGAGCTTGCCCATGGTCTCGATGAGCAGCTGCTCACGACGACGGCCGAACTCCTCCTGCAGGCCGCGACCCTTCGCTTCCAGGTCGATGCGACGGGTGGCGAGATCCTTTTCCTTCTTGGCGCGGTCACCGGCGGCCAGCATGTCGGCCTCCTTCTTGAAATTGGCGCCATCCTCCTGGAAGCGCTTCATCTCCGCCTCGATCTCGTTCTGGCGACGCTCGAACTCGGCCTTGAGCTTGTCCTGCATGGCCTTGAACTGCGGCGCCTGGGCGGCCACGTCGCCGGACCGGATGGTGGCGATCTTGGCGGACTGCGCCTGCACCGGCAGCGCGATGGCGGCAGCCAGGACCAGGGCGGTGAAAATCGGCTTCAGCATGTCTCTCTCTCGTGACTGTAGGTGTAGGGAATCAGGACCGGCTCAGAAGCCCGAGCCGAAGGTGATCTGGAAGCGGTCGACCTCGTCCGTCAGTTCGTCATTCAGCGGGAAGGCATAGCTGAGGTCGAGCAGGCCGAGGAACGGGGTGAACCAGGAGAAGGCAATACCCGCAGACTGGCGCAGGTCGCCGGCCTCGAAGTCGCCCGGCTCGGCAAAGACATTGCCGATGTCGAAGAAGGCCGACATGCGCGTGGAGCGGCCGTCACTTTCGATCGGCAGCGGGATGATCAGCTCGGCCTGGCCGGTCGTGCGCAGCTTGCCGCCGAAGTAGTTCAGATTGCTGTCCAGCGGACCCAGCGAGCCGTCGCGATAGCCGCGAACCGTGCGCGGACCACCGGCGAAGTAGTTCTCGTAGGGCGGCACGTCGCCGTCGCTGTTGAGGCTGTCAACGAGGCCGACCGAGGCATTCAGCTCCAGGGTGAACTTGAACGGCAGGGGCACATACTGCTGCGCCCGGTAGCTCATGTTGTAGAACTCGATGTCGCTGCCGGGAACGGCGACGTCCAGGCTCAGCGAGTGCAGCGCACCGCGACTGGCGAAGAAGGTGCGGTTGCGCGAGTCGTAGCTGATGCCGGTGCGCGCCTGGTAGGTGCTGAAGCGCGAACCGTTGCGCACCACGAAGCCCAGCACTTCCGTGGACGAGCTGCCCGGGAAGGTCTCGATGGCGGTCTCCTCGACACCGACACCCGCACGCAGGATCACGTACTCCGAGAGCGGAATGCCGTAGGTCAGGTTGGCGCCGATGATGTTCGAGTTGAAACCCGAGGAGAAACGGATCACCGACTCCGATTCGCGGTAGAACAGCGACACCGACTGGCTGATGCCGTCCTCGGTGAAATAGGGGTCCGTCCAGGAGAAGTTGGCGGCCTTCGAGATCGTGTTGTTCTCGAGCGACAGGTCCAGGCGATTGCCCGTACCCATGAAGTTGGTGTGCGTGATCTGGCCGGTGACCAGGAAGCCCTGGGCACCCGAGTAACCCACGCCGAACTGCACCGAGCCGGGCGGGCGCTCCTTGATCTTGAACTGCAGGTCGACCAGATCGTCGCTGCCGGCAACCGGCTTGGTCTCGACCTCGGCCTCCTCGATGAACGGCAGGCGCGCCAGGCGCACGCGCGAACGCTCGACCGACGACTTGGAAAACGGCGCCGCCTCGAGCTGGCGCATCTCGCGACGCAGGGTCTCGTCGTTGGTGCCGTTGTTGCCGATGAACGCAATGCGACGCACGTAGGCGCGCTTGCCCGGCTGCACCACGTAGTTGAGGGTGACCTCGCGCTTGGCCTCGTCGATCTCCGGCACCGGCGTGACCTCGGCAAAGGCATAACCGATGTCCGACAGCGCGGCCTCGATGCGGTCCGCGGTTTCCGTGGCTTCCTTGCGCGAGAACACGTCGCCCGGACGGGTCGTGGTCAGGGCCTCGAGGTAGGCCTGGTTCAGCACGGTCTCGCCGGAGTAGCGGCGTTCGCGGACCTTGTAGATCTCGCCTTCGGTCACGTTGACCGTGATGTAGATCGATTCCTTGTCCGGCGTCAGCGCGACCTGCACGGAGTCGACGTTGAACTTGAGGTAGCCGCGGTCCTGATAGTAGGACTGCAGCTTCTCCAGGTCACCGACCATCTTCTGCTTGGAGTAGCGGTCGCTGCGCTGGAACGGGACCCAATCACTGGCCTGCTGCTCGAACTGCTCGAGCAGGGTTTCGTCGTCGAAAACCTGGTTGCCGAGCACATTGATGTCGCTGATCTTGGTGACCTTGCCCTCGGTGACCTTGATCTTCAGCGACACGCGGTTGCTGCCCGCTTCCTCGGCCAGCGTGGTCTCGATGGCAACGTCGTAGTAGCCGTTGGCGTAGTACTGCCGACGCAGTTCCTGCTCGACCTGGTCGAGCAGCTCGCGCCGGAACAGCTCGCCGTCCGCCAGGCCAATGTCCTTGAGCGACTTCTTGAGCTCGTCGCCGCCGATCTTCTCGTTGCCCTCGATGGTGAACGTCGAGATGGCCGGCCGCTCCTGGACGACGATGACCAGGGCCTCACCGTCGCGCATCAGCTGCACGTCCTGGAACAGGCCCGAGCCGTAGAGCGCCCGGATAGCCTGGCGAGAGGTGTTGTCGTCGAGGCGGTCACCCACGGACAGGGGCAGGTAGGTCAGCACCGTGCCCACCTCGAGGCGCTGCAGGCCCTCGGTGCGGATTTCCTTGACGGTGAAGGCCTCGAAGGCGTGGGCGCGGCCGGCCAGCGCCAGCGCCGCCAGGGCGGCGGCGATCGCCGTCTTGGAAGTCGTGAGTCGTTTCACGTGTTGGTCTTGTCGAATCAGTTCAACAGCCGCGCAATATCGTTATAGAACGCCAAACCCATCAGCAGCGCCAGCAAGGTCAGGCCGATCCTCTGCCCTGCCTCCTGGGCCCGCTCGGACAGCGGCGAGCCCTTCAGCGCCTCGACGGCGTAAAACAGCAAATGACCACCGTCCAGCAGCGGCACCGGCAGCAGATTGAGCACGCCGAGGCTGATGCTGACGATGGCCATGAAGCTCAGGAAGGAAACCAGACCGACCTGCGCCGAGAAGCCCGCAACCTGGGCGATCTGGATCGGACCGCTGACGTTCTTGACCGACACATCGCCGGTCACCATTCGGGCCAGCATGCGCAGGGTCATCCACGACATGCGCCAGGTCTGGCTCAGGGCCTCGGGAACCGCTTCTGCGGGACCGAGCCGGCTGACAGCGCGCAAATCCTGCCACAAGTCCCCCGGGTTCGCCACGCCGGCCCCGAAGCGTCCGATGGCGCTATCGCCCTGGCGGACCTGGCCGATGATCAGTTGCAGTTCCACGCGCTGGTCGCCGCGCTGCACCAGCACCTTGGCCACCTCGCCCGGATGCTTGCGCAGCCAGGCCGACCACTGCTGCCAGGAGGTGATCGCCACGCCGTTGTAACTGAGCAGCCGGTCGCCAGGGCGGAACCCGGCCGCCTCGGCGGGCTCCCCGGCAAGGACCTCTTCCAGCACCGCCGGGATGGCCGGCTGGAACGGCGACAGACCGAGATCGTCGAACAGGAATTCCGGGTCGATCCGGATACCGCTCAGGTCCAGCTCCAGGGACCGCTCGGCGCCATCGCGATCGCGCACGGTCACCGGGAGCTGGCCGCCGCTCAGCGCGTGGTCGATCAGGGCGGTGCGCAGGTCGGTCCAGTCGGCAATGGGCTCACCCGCCAGGTTCACCACCTCGTTGCCGGCCACGAGGCCCGCGCGGGCGGCGGCGCTGCCGGCGGGTGGTTCGGCCAGCACCGGTCGCAGGCCGGGAACGCCCAGGACGTAGACGCCCCAGTACAGGACGATGGCCAGGGCAAAGTTGAACAGGGGGCCGGCCGCCACGATTGCCATGCGCTTGCCGACCGTGGCGTTGTTGAAGGCGTAGGGACGATCCGCCGGGGCGACCGGTCCCTCGCGCTCATCGAGCATCTTGACGTAGCCGCCGAGCGGCACCGCCGAGATCATCCACTCCATGCCGTCGGCCGAGCGCCGGGTCCACAGCGGCCGGCCAAAGCCGATCGAGTAGCGCAGTACGCGCACGCCACAGCGACGAGCCACCCAGTAGTGACCGAACTCGTGGAACGCCACGAGCACGCCCAGGGCGACGATGAAGCCACCAAACGACCAGAGCACATCAAGCATGGAGGCAGGCCCCGGCGCGGCGGCGCGCCCAGTCATCAACGGCGAGGATGGCCTCCAGATCGTCGCCGGCAGGCAGCCCCTGCCCCGTGGCGGCGTCCAGCGTCTGTTCGATCACGTGTGGAATTCCGGTGTAGCCCAGTCGGCCCTCGAGGAAGGCTTGGACAGCGACTTCATTGGCCGCGTTCAATACATTGGTCGCCACCCCACCCGCCCGCAGGGACAGGCGCGCGAGGCGCAGGCAGGGGAAGCGGCGTTCGTCCGGGGCCTCGAAGCGGAAGCGGCCCAGGGCCGGCAAGTCCAGGCCGTCGACACCGGACTCCCAGCGCTCGGGCCAGGCCAGGGCATGGGCGATCGGTACCCGCATGTCCGGCTGGCCGAGCTGCGCCAGCAGGGACCCATCCACGTACTCGACCAGGGAGTGGATCGTGCTCTCGGGGTGAATGACCACTTCGATGCGCGACTCCGGCACGGCATACAGCACCGCGGCCTCGATCAACTCCAGGCCCTTGTTCATCATGGTGGCGGAGTCCACCGAGATCTTCCGGCCCATCACCCAGTTGGGATGGCGCACCGCCTGCTCTGGCGTGACCGCCGCCAGCTCCGCCAGGGGCGTCTCCCGGAAGGGCCCGCCCGAGGCCGTCAGGATCAGCTTGCGCACCCCCTTGGGGGGCTGTCCGCAGCGGCTGTCCGGCGGCAGGCACTGGAAGATCGCGTTGTGCTCGGAATCGATGGGGATCAGGCTGGCGCCATGGGCCGCGGCCTCGCGCATCAGCAGGCTGCCGGCCATGACCAGCGGTTCCTTGTTGGCGATCAGCACCCGCTTGCCGGCGCGCACCGCCGCCAGGGTCGGCAACAGCCCGACGGCCCCGACGATGGCTGACATCACCTGGTCGGCTTCCGGTGCCGCCGCCAGCAGGGCCAGGGCCTGCGGCCCGGCCTCGACGCGCGTGGGCAGCTGCTCGGCCGACAGCTGCTCGCGCAACTGCGCGGCCGCTGCGGGGTCCGCCATCACGGCCTGCGCCGGGCGGAACTCCCGGCACAGCTCCAGCAGGCCGTTGACGTCGCGATGGGCACTCAGTCCGAAGGCCCGCAGCCGCTGCGGATGGCGTCGCACCAGATCGAGGGTGTTGCGACCGATGGTGCCAGTCGCGCCGAGAACCACCAGTTGCTGCATCGCCGACACCCTCAGAGCTGGGCGAAGTGCAGGCCCAGGACCATCACCGGCGCGGCGGCGAGGATGCTGTCGACACGGTCGAGGATGCCACCGTGGCCGGGCAGGATGTGGCCACTGTCCTTGATGCCGACCATGCGCTTGAACATCGACTCGGTGAGGTCACCGACGATGGAGACCGCCGCGACGAGCATGGACAGCAGCACCAGCCAGAACAGCTGCCGGCCATCGCTCAGCGCAAAGGCGTACGGGCCGGCGGCCAGCGCCCAGGCTGCGCACAGCAGGAGGCCGCCGATCGCACCCTCGATGGTCTTGCCGGGCGAGATGCTCGGCGCCAGCTTGCGGCGACCGAAATTGCGCCCGGCCAGAAAGGCCCCGGTGTCGGCAGCGAAGACCAGGAACAGCAGATACAGGAGCTTGTAGACGCCCTGCTCCATCGCGTGCAGGGCCGCCAGCGCCAACAGGGTCGAGCTCACCAGCAGCAGGCCCAGCAGGCCCATGAGCCAGGCCGGGGGCGGATGCCGCTCCAGATTGCCCGGGAAGCCGCGGAACAGGGCCGGCACCCCGGCCCACCACAGGGCCGCCACCGCGAACAGGACCAGCTGGGCGTCCGCACGCTGTGGCAGGAACCACAACGCCGCCAGCAGCAGCCCGGTCAGGGCCCCGTAGGCCAGGCGCGGACCGGGTGCGGACCAGCGCATCAGCGCCGTCCACTCCCAGGCCATCAGCAGTCCCAGCAGGGAGAACAGGCCATACAGGCCCGCGGTCGGCGCAAACCAGACCGCCGCCAGAAGCAGCGGCAGAAGCACAAGAGCCGTGAGGACGCGCTGGATCAGCATGGGATCAGGCCGCTTCCGGAACGCGCCCGAAGCGGCGCTCGCGCCGGGCATACCAGTGCAGGGCTGCGGCGAAGGCCGCGTCGTCGAACTCCGGCCACAGCGTGTCGCAGAAATAAAGCTCGGCATAGGCCAGCTGCCAGAGCAGGAAGTTGCTGATGCGGCGCTCGCCACCGGTGCGGATCAGCAGGTCGGGCAAGGGCAGGCCGTGGGTCGACAGCCGGGCCTCGAGGGCCTCGGCCGTGATCGGCTTGCCGGCCGCCGCCAGATGCTGCGCCGCCTGGACGATGTCCTGCTGGCCGCCATAGCCGACCGCGATCACCACCGTCAGTCCGGTGTTGGCGGCCGTAAGCTTCTCCGCGCGACGCATTTCTGCGCGAAGCTCCGGCACGAAGTCGCCATGCTCGCCGATGAAGCGGACGCGGATGCCGTTCTTGTGCAGGGCATTGACCTCGCGCGCGAGGGTGGAAATGAACAGCTGCATCAGCAGCTTCACTTCCAGCTCCGGACGCTTCCAGTTCTCCTGGGAGAAGGCAAACAGCGTCAGCACCTCGACGCCCGCCTTGGCGGCGGCGCGCACCGTCTTGCGCACGGCCTTGACCCCGGCGCGATGGCCCATGGGACGCGGTTGCCCGCGGCGCTTCGCCCAGCGGCCATTGCCATCCATGATCACCGCCACGTGGCGGGGCAGCGGATCGGATTGCAGCGCAGGTGGCTCGCGGGTCATGGGATCGTGCAGCCGCTTACATCGACAGCAGTTCTTTTTCCTTGGTCGCCGCGGCCTCGTCGACCTTGGCAATGTGCTGGTCGGTCAGCTTCTGGATGTCGGCCTCGCCACGCTTCACGTCGTCGGCGGTGACCTGCTTGTTCTTTTCCAGGTCCTTGATCGCCTGGTTGGCGTCGCGGCGCACGTTGCGGATCGCCACCTTGGCATTCTCGGCTTCGCCCTTCACCACCTTGGCCAGGTCCTTGCGGCGCTGCTCGGTGAGCGGCGGCAGGTTGATGCGGATGATCTGGCCGGCCGTGTTCGGGTTCAGGCCCAGGTCGGAGGTCATGATCGCCTTCTCGATGGCCGCAACCATGCCCTTGTCCCAGGCCTGGATGCTGATCGTGCGCGCGTCCTCGACAGTGACCTGTGCGGCCTGGGAGAGCGGCACTTCCGAGCCGTAATAGTCGACGCGCACGTGGTCGAGCAGCGCCGCGTTGGCGCGACCGGTGCGCAGCTTGGTGAGTTCGGACTTGAGTGCGTCGACGCACTTCTGCATGCGCGTCGTCGCGTCGGTCTTGATCTTGTTGATCATCGTCGCTTCCTGGGAACGGGGTATTAGCGGTAGACGCGGGTGCCGATGCTCTCGTCGCCGTTGACGATTCGGAGCAGGGCGCCGCTGCGATCCATGTCATAGACCCGCAGCTTCATGCCGTGGTCACGGCACAGCACCATCGCGGTCTGGTCCATCACGCCCAGGCGCTTGCCCAGCGCCTCGTCGTAGGTCAGTTCGTCGTACTTCTTTGCTGCGGGGTCCTTCTTGGGATCGGCGGTGTAGATACCGTCGACCTTGGTGGCCTTGAGCATCAGGTCGGCCTCGATCTCGATGGCGCGCAGGGCGGCCGCGGAGTCGGTGGTGAAGAACGGGTTGCCGGTGCCGGCCGAGAAGATCACCACCCGCCCCTTCTCGAGGTGGCGGACGGCCCGGCGACGGATGTAGTCCTCGCAGACCTCGTTGATGCGGATCGCCGACTGCACGCGCGCCGACAGGCCGATGCGTTCGATCCAGTCCTGGATCGCCAGGGCGTTGATCACCGTGGCCAGCATGCCCATCTGGTCGCCGGTGACACGGTCCATGCCGGCACGGGCCAGGCCTTCACCACGGAAAATGTTGCCGCCACCCACCACCAGGGCCACCTGGACGCCAGCATCGACGACGCCCTTGATCTCCTGGGCCAGCGCCGACATGACCTCGGGCGAGATGCCAAAGCCCTGGTCGCCCATGAGGGCCTCACCCGACAGCTTCAGGAGGATCCGCTTGTAGGCAGGCTGCTGGCTCATCGCTCTGAATCCATGGACAAAAATCGGCGCCGGGGGGCAGTTGCGAAGAGGCCCCGTTTCCGGGGCCCCTGTGCAGCGATACCGCTTGAAAGTCTACCGCAGATCAGACCTTGATGCCCGCCTGGGCCATGACTTCGGCCGCGAAGTCGGTCTTCTGCTTTTCGATGCCCTCGCCCACGGCGTAGCGCACAAAGGCAGCGACCTTGGCCTTCTTGCCCGCGAGCAGCTTCTCGACGGTCTCGTCCGGATTCTTGACGAAAGGCTGGCCCAGCAGGGTGATCTCGCCGACGAACTTGTTGACCTTGCCGTCGATCATCTTCGCCAGGATCTCGGCGGGCTTGGGCTTGAAGCCGCCACCCAGCTTCTTCTTGATGGTGGCGTAGTCGTCGTCCCAGCTCTTCTTGTCCTCGGCCGACAGGGCGGCGTAGGCGCCACCGGCCTTCTCGGCATCCATCTCAGCCAGGGCGGCCGCCAGCTTCTCGGACTCGGCCTTGGCATCGGCCTGTTCCTGGGCCACGGCGGCCTCGATCACCTTGCGCTCGGAAGCGATGGTGTCGCCCGGCACGGCAGCGGCGTTCAGGTAGCGGGGGTTCATGGCGGCGATGTGCATCGCCAGGTCCTTGGCCAGCTCGGCATCGCCGGCTTCCAGGGCCACGATCACACCGATCTTGTCGCCCGGGTGCAGGTAGCTGACGGCGGCGCCGGCAGCCTTGGGCAGCACCGCGAAGCGGCGGATCGTCATGTTCTCGCCCAGCTTGGCGACCAGCGCGCGACGCTGCTCTTCCAGGGTCGAGGCGCCTGCCTTGAGAGCCACCAGGGCCTCCAGGCTGTCCGGCTGGGCGGCCAGGGCGGCCTCGGCAGCAGCCTTGGCCAGGCCGCGGAACTCGTCGCCCTTGGCGACAAAGTCGGTCTCGCTGTTCAGCTCGACGATCGCGAAAGCGCTGTCGTTGCCGGCCACGGCAAGCACGCCTTCGGCGGCGGTGCGGCCGGCCTTTTTGTCGGCCTTGGCCGCGCCATCCATGCGCAGCTTCTCGGCTGCCTTGTCCAGGTCGCCGCCGACGGCCTCGAGGGCCTTCTTGCAGTCACCCATGCCAGCGCCGGTGCGCTCGCGCAGTTCCTTCACGAGCGAGGCGGTAATCGGAGTGCTCATCGCTATTAAATTCCGTAAGTTACACCGCTTTCCTGAGAAAGCAGCTTAGGTATTGGGGTAAGCCGGGAGCCACCGCTGCCGCGGCGCAGGAAGCCTGCGCCGCGGCCGGGGATCAGGCGTCGGTCTTCTCGCGGCGGCCGCCGCGGGGCGCGCGGTCACCCGAGGGCTTGCGCGGGCCCGAGGGGCGCGGCTTGCGCGGAGCAGCACGCTCCTCCGAAACCTCGACGAAGTCCTCGACGCGGCCCACGGTGTTGGTGCCACGGCCTTCGATGATGGCGTCGGCCACGCACTGGGTGTAGACCTTGATCGCGCGGGTAGCGTCGTCGTTGCCCGGGATCACGCAGTCGATGCCGGCCGGATCGTTGTTGGAGTCGACCACGGCGATAACCGGGATGCCGAGCTTCTTGGCTTCGGCAATCGCGTTCTTCTCGTAGCCGGTGTCGATCACGAACAGGCAGTCCGGCAGGCTGGGCATGGACTTGATGCCGCCCAGGGACTTGCCGAGCTTCTCCAGCTCGCGCTGGAAGTTGAGCTGTTCCTTCTTGGTGAGGCGGTTGATGGTGCCGTCCTCGACCTGCTTTTCCATCTCGATCAGGCGCTTGATGGAGCCCTTGACCGTCTTGAAGTTGGTCAGGGTGCCGCCCAGCCAGCGCTGGGACACGAAGGGCATGCCGGCGCGCTTGGCCTCTTCCTCGATGGTCTCGCGGGCCGCGCGCTTGGTGCCGACGAACAGGATGCGGCCGCCGTTGGCGGCGAGCTTGCCGGCGAAGGAACAGGCGTCCTTCAGCAGCGGCAGGGTCTGCTCGAGATTGATGATGTGGATGCGGTTGCGCTCACCGAAAATGAACTGCTCCATCTTCGGATTCCAGTAGCGGGTGCGGTGACCGAAATGGACACCGGCTTCCAGCAACTGGCGCATGGTGACATTCGCCATTGTGAAACTCCTTGGGTCTGAGCTGACCGTATCCGGTAACCCCGAGGGGCACCCAAAGTGGATACGGATGGATTTTCAAGGGCCTCGACAGGGTGTCGAATTGCCTTTGAAGGGCGCGCTTTATACCATAGCGCCCCTTTGAAAACAACGAGTTTTCCTCGTTTCCGCCGGCGCCTCGATGGCCATCACGCTCAAAAATCCCGCTGAACAGCAGAAGATGCGCGAGGCCGGCGCCGCCGCCGCCCAGGTCCTGGTGATGATCGAGCCCTACGTGAGGGCCGGCGTCACCACCGAGGAACTCAACCGGCTCTGCCACGACTACATCACCCGGGAACTGGGTTGCATCCCCGCGCCGCTGGGCTATGGCGCCGCCCCCGGCCGGCCGCCGTTCCCCAAATCGGTGTGCACCTCGGTCAACCACGTGGTCTGCCACGGCATCCCGGGGCCCAAGGTCCTGAAGAAGGGCGACGCCGTGAACATCGATGTGACCGTCATCAAGGACGGCTTCCATGGCGACACCAGCCGCATGTTCTTCGTCGGAGAACCCTCGATCCTGGCCCGTCGCGTCTGCGACACCGCCCGCGAGGCCATGATCGAGGGCATCCGCCAGGTACGCCCGGGCGCCCGCCTCGGCGACATCGGCCAGGTCATCCAGCGCTACGCGGAGGCCCGCGGCTTCTCCGTGGTCCGCGAGTACTGCGGCCACGGCATCGGCCGGGTCTTCCACGAGGACCCGCAGGTGCTTCACTACGGCAAGGCTGGCACGGGACTTGAACTGGAACCGGGCATGACCTTCACCATCGAACCCATGATCAACGCCGGCCGCCCGGACGTGAAACTGCTGCCGGACGGCTGGACCGTGGTCACCAAGGACCACTCGCTGTCGGCGCAGTGGGAGCACACGATCCTGGTCACGGAGACCGGGTTCGAGGTGCTGACCCAGCGCAACGGGGAGATGTGATGGGCGCCGAGTTCGACCTCGCGGACGAGGAAGCGGCCACCATCTTCAGCGCCCACCGCATCCGCACCCGCCTGGCCCAGGGCGGCTATTCGATCGCCGCCTTCCGCGACACCCTGCAGTGGGGTCGCGAGCGCCTGAACGGCCTGTTCCATGAAGGCATGCCGGCGGATTCCCTGGTGCATGCGCGCGCCCACCTGGTCGACGAGGTGCTGTGCGCGGCCTGGCAGAAGTTCCTGCCCGAGGGCACGCAGGGCCTGACCCTGGTGGCGGTCGGCGGCTACGGTCGTGGCGAGCTCCTGCCCCACTCCGACATCGACATCCTGCTGTTGCACGAAGGCCAGGCGCTGGAAACCCACCGCAAGGGCCTGGAGCAGATGACTGCCTTCGGCTGGGATATCGGCCTGGAAGTCGGCCAGAGCGTGCGCACCGTCGACGAGTGCGTGACCGAGGCGGCCAAGGACATCACCGTCATCACCAACCTGCTGGAGGCCCGCCTGCTCACCGGCGACGAGCGCCTGTTCCAGCAGATGCAGCAAGCCCTGACGCCGGACCGGGTCTGGCCGGTCAAGGCTTTCTTCGAGGCCAAGAAGGCCGAGCAGCAGGCCCGCCACCGCAAGTACGACGACACCGGCTACAAGCTGGAGCCCAACGTCAAGGAATCCCCGGGCGGCCTGCGCGACATCCACACGATTGCCTGGGTGACCAAGCGCCATTTCGGCGCCCAGACCCTGAGCGAGCTGCGCGAGCGCGGCTTCCTTACCAAGCAGGAATGCGACGAGTTGTTCGCCGGTCAGGACTTCCTGTGGCGGGTGCGCTTCGCCCTGCACATGATCACCGGCCGCCGCGAGGACCGCCTGCTGTTCGACAGCCAGGTCAAGGTCGCGCAGCTGTTCGGCTACGAGGACAACGATCGCAACAAGGGCGTAGAGCAGTTCATGCAGCTCTACTACCGCACCATCAAGTCGCTGTCCTGCCTCAACGACATGCTCCTGCAGCTGTTCGACGAGGCCATCCTGGCCAGCGACGATGGCGAGCCCGAGCCGCTCAATGCCCGCTTCCAGGTCCGGCGCGGCTACATCGAGGCCCGCGACGATGACGTGTTCAAGCGCCAGCCCTGGGCCCTGCTGGAGATCTTCCTGCTGCTGCAGCAGCACCCGAAGATCGAGGGCATCCGCGCCCAGACCCTGCGTCTGATCCTGCGCGATGGCCGCCTGCTGGACGAGGAAACCCGCAAGGGCGTCCAGGCACGTTCGCTGTTCATTGAGATGTTCCGCGAGGGCCGCGGCCTGACCCGCGCCCTGCGCCGCATGAATCGCTACGGCGTGCTGGGACACTACCTGCCCGCCTTCGGCAAGATCGTCGGCCTGATGCAGTACGACCTGTTCCACACGCTGACGGTGGACGAGCACATCCTCTATGTGCTGCGCAACGCCCGGCGCTTCGCGATGGCGCGTTTCCGCGAGGAGCTGCCGTTCTGCAGCGAGGTGATGGACCGCCTCGCCAAGCCAGAACTGCTTTACCTCGGCGCCTTCTGGCATGACATGGCCAAGGGCCGTGGCGGCGACCACTCCGACATTGGCGCCGACGAGGCCGAGCAGTTCTGTCTCGACCACGGCCTCTCGCACGCCGACGCCGCCCTGGTCGGCTGGCTGGTGAAGAGCCACCTGGTCATGTCGCTGACCGCGCAAAAGCAGGATCTCAGCGATGCCGCCGTGGTGGCGGAATTCGCGCGCAAGGTCGGCGACCGCCAGCATCTGGACTACCTGTTCCTGCTCACCTGCGCCGACATCCGCGGCACCAATCCCAAGCTCTGGAACAGCTGGCGCGCCTCGCTGCTGAAGGACCTCTACAACCTCACGGTGCACATCTTCGAACGCGGGGTCGACAATCCCCTGCGCGAGGACGAGCGCGCTGCGGAGGCCCGCAGCCAGGCCCTGACCCTGCTGCAACCCCAGGGCGTGGATCGCGCCACCGCCGAGGCCGTGTGGGCCCGCTTCGACCGCGACTACTTCCTGCGCTACCGACCGGAGGAGCTGGCCTGGCACCTGCCCGCCATTACCGGCGCCAAGGAAACCGACCTGCCGCTGATCGTGGCGGAAACCCTGCCCGGCCGCGGCACCACCGTGCTGGTCTACACCCGCGACCGCGATCACCTGTTCGGCCTGACCTGCGGCGTCCTGGCCCGCCTGGGCCTGAACATCCTCGATGCCCGACTGCACACGACCCACGACGGCTTCGTGCTGGACTCCTACGTGGTGATGGAAGGCGACAACACCCCCATCACGCTGCCGATGCGCAGCGACGAGATCCGCGCGGCCCTGCGCAAGGTGCTGAGCGATCCCGAGGTCTCCACGGTTGACGTCAACCGTCGCAGCTCGCAGAAGCTCAAGCACTTCGACACGCCGACCACGGTGTACTTCAGCCAGGACCGCACCCGCGGACGCACCATCCTGGAACTGGTCACCGCGGACCAGCCGGGCCTGCTGTCGCTGATCGGCCGGGTGTTCCAGAAGCGCGGCATCCTCCTCGACGCCGCCAAGATCGGCACGATCGGCGAGCGTGCTGAGGACGTGTTCTACATCACCGACCGCATGCACCGGCCGATTGTCGAAGAGGATGCGCTGGATGATCTGCGGGAGGTTCTCATCCGTACCCTAGACCGCCGCGAGGCGGCGTGAGTCCGTCTGCTGTGCGGGCCGATCCCGCATCTGCGATGCTCACCGTACCCATGTACGGCTGCGCTTCTTGATGCGACCTCGGCCCTGCTCGCGACGACGGCTTCACGCCGCCTGAGACTTCAGTTGCTTCAACTCTCGAAAAGACCTGCACCATGAACGCCGAACTCAAAGCCCGCATCGAAGCCGCCTGGGAATCCCGCGACAGCCTGAACAAGTCCGATGAGGCGCTGCGCGCCAGCGTCGAGGCGGCGATCCAGCTCCTGGACAAGGGTGAGGCGCGCGTGGCCGAGCCCACGGCCTC
>DASUDL010000017.1:0-4115 GCA_036275615.1 Solimonas sp. | reverse complement strand
GGAGCCGGCGCGCGAGATGGAGGCGGCGGCGAAGGCCGGCGATGCCGCGACGGCTGACGGTGTTCTGCAACGCTTGTCACGGATGGCGCAGCAATTGGAGGTGCCGGACGTCGCCATCGGGTGATGCCCGAGGCACAATGGCCCGATGAACGAGAAGGACTCCGGCTCTGGCGGAGCGTACCGGGGGGGCAGCGATTCGGAGCGCGACCACCTCGCGACCCAGCCCACGGTCTTCGCCCCCGGGGAAGACAAGCTGACGGAAAAGGAACTGCGCGCGCTGTCGCCGCAGGACCTGCTGTGGCGCCACCGGTCGGTGGCGGGGCTCTCGGACGCGTTGATCATGATGGTCGACGACGAGATGCTCAACATCGAGATGACGCAGGCCTTCCTGGTCGAAGCGGGCTACCGGCATTTCGTGCACACCGACCAGCCGGAGCAGGCCCTGGCCATGATGCGCGCGCAGTTGCCCGGCGTGCTGCTGCTGGACCTGAGCATGCCCAAGGTCAGCGGCCTGGAGATCCTCGCGAGCATGCGCGACGACCCCGTGCTGCGCCACGTGCCCGTGATCGTGCTCACCAGCAGCACGGATCCGCAGACCAAGCTGAAGGCGCTGGCGATGGGCGCGATGGATTTCCTGTCCAAGCCCGTGGACCCCAGCGAGCTGGGCCTGCGCATCCGCAACACGCTGGCGGCCAGCGCCTACCGTGAGTACCTGGGCCAGCACGACGCGCTCACGGGCCTGGCGAACAAGCAGCGCTATCGCAAGGAAGTGGCCGACGTGCTGGCGGCGGCGGGCAAGGAGGGCAACGATGGCGCGCTGCTGCACGTGGGCGTGGATGCGCTGGGCCGGATCAACGATGCCCTGGGCCGCACCGTGGGCGACCAGCTCCTGCAGCGCATCGCCAAGCGCCTGGCCAGCTGCGTTCAGACCGAGTCCGGCGGCGAGCTGAGTTCGGAGCAGCACAACCCCACGCTGTACCGCTTCGACGGCGACGAGTTCGCCATCGTGGTGCCCTACATGGAGGGCGTGCACAGCGCCGCCGCCTTCATCAACAAGCTGCTGGAGGATGCGACGGTCAGCTTCCAGCGCTCCGGCGCGCCGGAGCTGTTCGTGACCTGCAGCGTGGGGGTGTCCGTGTTTCCCACCGACGGCATGGACCCCGACCTCCTGATCCGCAACGCGGGCCTGGCGCTGCGCCATGCCAAGCAGGCCGGTCCGCACCGCTACGAATTCTTCTCCCCGCGCTTCAACGAAATGGCGCAGAGCCTGCTGGACCTGGGCGCGGAGCTGCGGCACGCGATCAGCCGCGACGAGATCGAGCTGCTGTACGAGCCCCGCGTGGAGCTCGCCACCGGCCGGGTGGTGGCGGCGCAGACGATCCTGCGCTGGAAGCACGCGTCCGGCCGCATCATCGAGGGCGACGAACTGCTGGACCTGGCCGGCACGTCCGAGATGGACGTCGCCCTGACCGAGTGGCTGTTCGAGCAGATGCGCAAGCACGTCAAGAACTGGCGCGCCGCCGGCCTGCAGCCGGT
Organism: Solimonas sp.; assembly: GCA_036275615.1. GTDB lineage: Bacteria > Pseudomonadota > Gammaproteobacteria > Nevskiales > Nevskiaceae > Solimonas. The sequence continues at coordinate 2,579 of DASUDL010000017.1, read as the reverse complement.
GCCCATGGGCATCAAGGCTTCGCTGGCCAACATGCGGCCCAGCGACCTCACGCATCTCGTGAATGCCGCCATCGGCGGCGGCATGGACGCGAAGAACATCACCCTGGAGCTCCAGCACGTGGGCGCGGTCGACACCCTGCCGGCCAAGGAGGCCGCGGCGATGGCGACCCTGCGCAAGAAGGGCATGCGGCTGTCGCTCGACCGCTTCGGCAGCATCGCCTCCGTGGCCCACCTGCGCAAGCTCATGTCCGACGAGGTCAAGGTCGACGACTCCTTCGTGCGCGACCTCGAGAAGGACGCCGTGGTGCAGGCGATGCTGCTTGGCATCGGCGACCTGGCGCGGCGGCTGCGCCTGACCTGCGTGGCCTGCGGCGTGAACACCGCGGCGCAGCTCGCCTTCCTGAAGAAGAACGGCTGGGACCAGGGGCAAGGCCGCCTCTTCGGCGAGCCGCAATCGGGCCTGGCCTTCGCGGCCAGGTGGCTCACCCGCAGCGGCAAGCCGCAGCGCGTGCCGCTGCCCGGCGAGAACATTTGAGCAGGAGCAAGTAGTGGAATCCACCGGGATGCAGGCCGTGCGCGATTGGGCGTAGACTGGACCGTGGCCCACCAGGGTCACCCGAGTTCAGGAGGGCCCTTGCAGCCGACGAACATCGCCAACCCGGCGTACTTTCACAAGGTGGTGGATTGCCAGTGGGCCTGCCCCGCGCACACCCCCGTCCCCGAGTACATCCGCCTGATCGCGCAGGGCCGCTACGGCGACGCCTACATGGTCAACTGGGTGTCGAACGTGTTCCCCGGGATCCTCGGGCGCACCTGCGACCGCCCCTGCGAACCGGCCTGCAGGCGCGGGCGCGTGGAGCAGAGCAACACGGGGGATCCGGAACCGGTGGCGATCTGCCGGCTCAAGCGGGTGGCGGCCGACAACAAGGACGACGTGCGCTCGCGCATGCCCGGGCGCGTGCCTTCCAACGGCAAGCGCATCGCCTGCGTGGGCGCCGGGCCGGCCTCGCTGACCGTCGCGCGTGACCTGGCACCGCTGGGCTACGAAGTCACGGTGTTCGACGGCGAGCAGCGCGCCGGCGGCTTCATCCGCACGCAGATCCCGCGCTTCCGCCTGCCCGAGGAGGTCATCGACGAGGAAACCGGCTACGTGCTGGACCTCGGCGTGAAGTTCGTCGCCGGCCAGCGCATCGATTCGATGAAGACGCTGATGGGCCAGGGTTACGACGCCATCTTCGTGGGCTGCGGCGCGCCGCGCGGCCGCGACCTCGACCTGCCGGGGCGGCGCGAGGCGGCGGCCAGCATCCACATCGGCATCGACTGGCTCGCGTCCGTGTCCTTCGGGCATGTCACGCAGGTCGGCCGGCGCGTGATCGTCCTGGGCGGCGGCAACACCGCCATGGACTGCTGCCGCTCCGCGCGCCGGCTGGGCGGCGAGGACGTGAAGGTCATCGTGCGCAGCGGCTTCGAGGAGATGAAGGCCTCTCCCTGGGAGAAGGAGGATGCCATGCACGAGGGCATCCCCATCATCAACTTCCACGTGCCCAAGGCCTTCGTGCACGAAGGCGGGCGGCTGACCGGCATGACCTTCGAGGTGGTGCGTGCGGAGTACGACGCGCAGGGCAGGCGCAACCTGGTGCCCACGGGCGAGCCGGACCCTTTCTTCCCCTGCGACGAGGTGCTGATCGCCGTGGGGCAGGAAAACGCCTTCCCGTGGATCGAGCGGGACAGCGGCATCGCCTTCGACCGCTGGGGCCTGCCGGAGCTGAACAAGTCCACCTTCCAGTCCACCGTGCCCAACGTCTTCTTCGGCGGCGACGCCGCGCTGGGGCCCAAGAACATCATCACGGCGGTGGCGCACGGCCACGAGGCCGCGATCTCCATCGACAAGCTGCTGCACGGCGAGGACCCGCGCGCGCGCCCGGCGCCCACCGCCAACCTGATGTCGCAGAAGATGGGCATCCACGAGTGGAGCTACCACAACGAGACCTCGCCCGACGAGCGCTACGCGGTGCCCTGGGCCGCGGCCGAAAAGGCGCTGGCCAGCATCCGCGTCGAAGTGGAACTGGGCTTCGACGCGGCCACCGCCTTCAAGGAGGCGCAGCGCTGCCTGAACTGCGACGTGCAGACCGTGTTCAACCAGAGCGCCTGCATCGAGTGCGACGCCTGCATGGACATCTGCCCGATGGACTGCATCAGCTTCACCGCCGGAGGCGAGGAGCCGGACCTGCGCCAGCGGCTGAAGGCGCCGGCCCTCAACCTCGCGCAGGACCTCTACGTGTCCGGCGAGCTCAAGACCGGCCGCGTGATGGTGAAGGACGAGGACGTCTGCCTCCACTGCGGCCTGTGCGCCGAACGCTGCCCCACGGGGGCCTGGGACATGCAGAAGTTCCTGTTCGAGTCGGCGATGGCGGGGCCCGGCTGCCGCGACCACGGGGCGCGCAAGGTGCAGGAGGCCGTGGCATGAAGCGCATCACCGCCGTCAACGACTTCGTCGTCAAGTTCGCCAACGTCAACGGCTCCGGCTCGGCCTCGGCCAACGAGCTGTTCGCCAAGTCCATCCTGCGCATGGGCGTGCC